>CAIOTL010000108.1 GCA_903861155.1 uncultured Bacteroidota bacterium | reverse complement strand
TATTTTTTAAATTAAAATTATTCCGCATCATTTTATATATCAAAAACATTATTAAAAAAGCTGGAAAGGAATAAATTATACTATATAAAAACATAAAGATTGAAAATCCAATAGAACCAGAGCCTAAACTTTTAGTTCCAATTATTGATCCAATATCAAATATAATAATAGCAAAAATAATTGTGGTCAACCAAAGTTTTATAGGGTAATATTTCATTAGTGTTTCTTTTTAGTAACATACATAATTCCTATCCAAAAGTGTCTCCAGAACATCCAATTTCTGTTGACTGTGTGCCATAAATAACTCTGTTTTTTTAGCTAAAATAGTTATTTATTTGTGATCGAAATTTTATTATTAAGGCTTTTTCAAACTGTCTTTAATAACCGTTACGCTATCTTTTTTGGCGGCAAATCGATTTTTGTAGCTCAAAGGTTTTACCTCAACTATTTTTGCGTTTGGCTTTATTTTTTGATTAATAACCACGGCATCATTGAGTACAAAAGGAGTTGGCATCATCCAATGGGCTCTTTTTGCCATCGCAAACAAGGGATTATTCATCAAATCGAAAGAGCTTTCCATCAAATCCATATCCAAAACACTCGAAGAGGGAACGCTAAATTCGATTTCCAGCGGAAGTTGATCCACCACATAATAACTTAGAATATGTTTCCCTTTGCGTTCGTATTTGGAAGTTTTTTGACCCAAAAGCTTCATTCCATTGGCCTTGAAATTTTGAATCACTAAGTTTTCATTGGCAAAAATATCGTATCGATTGACTTTCCGGTTGGGCGTAATTCGAATTTTCAAATAGCGATTAGTGCCTGAAATACTGTCTTTCAGGAATTCGACAGTGGGTTTCGCTATTTCTTTCATTGGTGCATCGGCCATAAAACTAAAAATGGTTTTATATTTACTTGGTAAAGGAATAGCATTTAATTTGCCGGCCTCTTTCGGATTTTGTCCCAAATATACTTTTGTCCATTCGTCAAGATTGGTGTCATAAGTTGCCCAAAAAGCCTTGTTTGTATCGGCATCAAGAACATACAATAAACTGTTCGATTTGGCTTTGCCCAATTCGTAACCAGACTCATAATTCGCTTTGGCAAAAAAGCCGATTGCCATTATGAACAAGAGTAATGACGACATTCCTTTTCGTCTAAACGAACTAAAAACGGGTAACAATAAGCCAAATGTCAGCACAGTTAGAATGGCACTTCCGAACAATAATTTTAATCCCAAACCTATTGGAAACATTTCAATAAATGGTGCAATAATTAGCAATGCGGGAATACTTAGAAAGAGATTCAGTTTCCAATTGGATTTTTGGGTAAGTACAAAAGAAGCCAACATAATCAAACCCGAAAAGACAGGAATAATCAAAAATCCTGCTCCTTTCAGGAAGAATGCAATCAATCCGTTGATGAGAATCCAAATAAATAATGGCGCGATGAAATGGTTCATGGTCACTTTTTTGACTGAGAATTTTTGATAAAACGCAAAACAAATTGCCAAACTCAACAATACGAAAGCCGCAATATAATCGTGACCATTATAAGTAAATCCGTTGAGTAAATCGTTGTATTGTGGATAGACTTTTAGCAATAATTTCCATCCAAAAAAGGTAATTAATCCCGAAACGATTATCGAACTTAAAAACGGAATAAATCCTCTCCAAATTTCCTTACCAATTATAATTCGTTTGCCAATTCCTATGAATACTAAAATTAGTAAGAGCACAAAAGCGATGATGACCATTGGTAAAACCCAGCTAAAAGGATAGCTTATAAAAGTAAAAGGAATCGTGAAATAGACGTCATCTTCATTGGTTTGTGGAGCTTTCAAATAAGCATTCGAAAAATAATTCAGCAACGGCATCAAATATTCTCCTTGCTGTTCCAGCGTTTTTGTATTCAAATGATTGATGTCATCCTGAGCCGTGTGATAATTGAAATGCCCGTCAATAAAGGCAAAATTGTAGCCTTGAATATTGCCTACTTTTCTAAAAACTGTTAAATCAGTATCATTGGGCAACATTTTGTAAATGCTGTACATTAGCGAATTGGAAACTGGAAATTTTGGATTTGCTATAGCGAATTCTTTGACTAATCCAGCATTTCCACCATTGGTTTCCATCAACATATAACTTGGACCCGAAGAGCCACGGGCTTCAAAATTCAATACTAAACCTACTTCCTTTGCCCACTTATGTTGGGTTACAAAAAGTGCCGCACCGTTCAAACCTAATTCTTCGCCGTCCGAAAATAGAATGATGATGTCGTTCTTGTGTGGTTTTTTAGTGTATACAAAAGCACGAAGGCTTTCGAGAATCGTCGCCACGCCTGACCCAGCATCGCTTGCGCCCTGAGAATACGAATGCGGTGCGCTGTCATAATGCGAAAGTAGCAGTAAAGCTTTGTTGTCGCTCTTGGTGCCTTTTATTCGAGCCAAAATATTCTTGCATTTTGTCAAGGTTCCCCAATCCGAAAAGGAAAAACCTTCCTGAATAGAAGCTTCCAAACCCATTTTTTGCAGTTCTTTCACCAAATAATTGGCAACAACATCATGATTTTCCGAACCCACGAAATGAGGTTCTTTCGAAATGTTTTTCACTTGTTCTAAAGCTCTTTGGGTCGAGAATTCCGAAAGCGGAACTTCACTGTTCGTTGTCCATTGCGGCATCATGGTATAAAACAACAATCCAATAATTACAAGGATAAATACAACAGTAATAATAGAAGAATAGCTTTTTTTCATAGAGTAGATTTGGGATCTAAATTTCTTTTTTAACAAGCATATAATAATCATCTTCCAGAATACGATAGCCTTGGTCGTAAACAAAATAATAGGTGTTTCCGGTTTTGGTTTCTAATATATTGGTAAAAAACTCAAAATCGAAGCCCTTGCTCAACAGTTTTGATTTTGTGGTTTTGCTTTTCCCATCGGTATTCAATATCGAAAGTATGCGGTAATTTTTGCGCAATTTATTGTTGACATTGCGCATAAAATTGGTGCTGTCTTTGTTTATTTTATTGTTGTATGCATTACGGCAGCCATCACTACAAAACTTTTTATCTTCGCGACCTACAATTTTGTCACCACATTCAAGGCAGGTTTTGTCCATAAATTTGTGTTTTTATTAAAATTGACCTTTGTTTGCTAATGCTTGATATATATGAGCCAAATGATGGTTGCAATGCCAAGCATAAAGCCCAATTATTTCATCTAAACAAGATGTTTTATTGCTTGCAGGATGAATGAATTTTTTCTTTAATTCTTCTTGTCCGAAGGTTTTCAGAAGCAAAACCCATCGAGCGTGTACCCCTTCAATGATTTGAAGGGATGGTAAAATAATACTTGAATTGCCATCTGCGAGTTCGGCCCATTTAGCTTCTTCATACGGTTTAATGGTGGGATTGTCTTCGGTCAAAGCCAGTTTAAATCGAACAAAACTATTCATGTGACTATCGGCACAATGATGCACGACTTGTTTTATAGACCAGCCTTCTGGACGGTATACCCAATTCAATTCTTCGATAGAAAGATTTTCGGTTAGTTTTTTTAGTTTAATCGGAAAATTTTCAATGGATTCTATCCAGGTTTCCAAATCATTCTCTGATATTACATCTGGTTTCTGATATTTTCCTATCGGAAATTTTAGTTTTTCAAGATTGAATTCGTTTTTCATAATGTCGGTTAATTCAATTAAAATCAATCAAATATATACAAATTTTTCCATTTACAAACGCTTACAAATAGTTACAACCGAAAGTAAGCAGTTATCAACCGAATAAATTTTTAGAGCTGTTGCATCTTTGCCTTGTTGATTGGAACGAATCCTTCAGCAAAACATATACTAACAATTTAAATTTTATACGCCATGAATGCAATGAGAAACAAAGTACAGTTAATTGGGCATGTAGGAAACGATCCAGAAATCAAAAATCTTGAAGGAGGAAAAAAAGTAGCCAATTTTACTATCGCCACAAACGATAGTTACAAAAATGATAAAGGAGAAAAAGTGGAACAAACCGAATGGCACAAAGTCGTAGCTTGGGGAAAAACGGCTGAAATCATCGAAAAATACGTAACCAAAGGAAAAGAGATTGCTATTGAAGGGAAACTCACTCACAGAAGTTATGATGACAAAAATGGTGAAAAACGCTATATCACAGAAGTTGTGGCGAATGACGTGCTACTGTTGGGAAAATAATCCCAGTATTTTATACTAAAAAGGGTTTCCAGCAATGGAAACCCTTTTTTATTTATTCTTCTCGACTTTAAAACAAATAGAATAATTCTTCTTGCTATTGCAATCTCTTTAAAACATCGGTCATTTTTTCGAAAGTATTGAAGTTTTCATGTTCTACTTTATAGTCAATTCTTTCGTGTGCCCAAGTGGTGTGAAACGGAATATGCACCGCGTGTCCGCCAATGGCCAAAACCGGTAAAACATCTGACTTTAGGGAGTTGCCAATCATTAAAAATGATGACGGTTGAATCTCCAAACGTTTTATTAAATCAGAATAATCTTTTTCCTGCTTGTCCGCCATCACCTCGATGTGGTGAAAATAATGTCCCAAACCCGAATCGTGTAACTTTCTGCGTTGGTCCAATAAGTCGCCTTTGGTTGCAACGACAAGTTTATATTTTCCGTGTAAAGTTTGCAAGGTTTCCTCGACACCGTCTAATAAAATAATTGGCTTTTCAAGTAATTCTTTCCCGTATTCGAGGATTTTTTCAATGACTTCAACAGGAATGGTGTTGTTCGAAATTTTCATCGCAGCTTCTATCATCGAAAGAATATAGGCTTTTATGCCATAACCGTAGATTTTTAAATTATCAATTTCGACCTTGAAAAGTTCTTGCGAAATGCCTTGATGTGACAAATAATCTTCCATCAAACCACAGAATTTTTGTTCCGTTTCCTGAAAATAAGGTTCGTTGATAAATAAGGTATCGTCAGCGTCGAAAGCAATTACTTTTAGGTTCATGAGGATGGTATTAATCTTCAAACTTTCGAATGGTGTATTGTTTTGTGTTATTATCGTAATAGCCTAAGTAATAAATAGAACCGATTTTGAAAACTGTTTCTGAATCTACTTGATTATTTGGATTCGTGAAAAGAGTAAGGTTGTTTTTTGATTCTTCTGTTAGAAAATCCTGTATCTTGTCAAAAGCGAGGGGTTTAATTTCTCCTTGAAGATGATCGATTTCTTTATTAAAGAGACAATTAATATAGATTACTTTTCTGCCCCTATACGAATTAAAATTATCTAAAATGGGATTCATATAGACAGGAACAAACATTATATTCCCGGGCATCATCAAAGCACCAGCCATACCAAAGCCCATTCCCCCCATCATCATTCCTCCTCCGGCTCCCCCTCTAATTTCCGAAACCCCTCCTAAAGTTATCAATAGGTTTTGATTTAAATTATAGCATGAAATCGCACAATTATTGTTTTTTACTTTTCTCAAAAATTGAGATGTTTTTTCTAAAATCCTTTCTCCATTAGTAAAAAAATTGCCTTTTTGTAGTAAAACAGAATTTTTAAAATCTATGGGCTCATCATTACTTATTGCAAATTCCTTTAACAAAACATCATCCAAAGATTTTACCGAAAGTTTAAATTCACTTGATGATAATTTTATTTGATATAACTTACCCTCGAATAAATATGAATTTGAATCTATCTCATATTTTTCTTGAAAAGAAACGAATGGCTTTTTAATAAATTTTTCCGAAACGATAAATGAATTTAAATCTATAGTTAGCATTTGAGTATAGTCCCAATGCGAATCGAAAGTTATAATTATTTTATTATCTAATAGGTAGCATTTTCTTTTTTTAGAGCTAAATACCAATGAAGTAGTGCTTTCGGGACTGATTTTTTGTGCTGAATAAGAGCCTTGAAGACCAATTTCTTCCTTTAACATACCAGAAAGATTTGTCTTTAAATTTTCGTTATTTAAGAAAAATAAACTAGGAGTATCAATTGATTTCTCCACCATTTTTCCTTCTGAATCAAAAACATAAAACTTTAAAATATTACTATCTTTTACAACTGTCATTATATAAAATAATTCGTTTAAAGAGAAATACTGAACAAATTTTTCATTTTGCAATTTCAGTTTATATTCATGATTTGCACTATTTTTTGTGACAAAATCGAAGTTTTGAGAAAAAATATCTTTGTGGTTTTCAGAAATCCAGAACAATCTTGGACTTGATTTATCTCCATTATAACCGGCAATATCTGCATATTTTTTTTCTGGTCGTATTGATTTTACAGAATCCGTAATTTGCATTTTGTCATTTAATAAAAAAGCTCT
>CAIOTL010000107.1 GCA_903861155.1 uncultured Bacteroidota bacterium | reverse complement strand
TTACCATCTCTTTTTGAGCGAGCATCAGCTGCTACAACCCAGTAAAAAGGTTTTCCTTTTTTACCGTGTCTTTGTAATCTAATTTTTACTGACATAATCTTATGATTAAATTTTGAGGTACTCGACCTCGATTAATTAAGGGTGCAAAGATACATTTTTTATCGATAAATACTAATTCGATTTGTATTTTAATGAATGACACTGTATTATGTCGATTTTCTACATGAATTTACACTTCAATTTCAGTTTTTAATTCAAAATAATATACTTTTGTGTAGGTCAATGCTATAAATTATGAAAAAACAGTTTCTAAATATAATTCTATTATTTGCTTTTGTTTGTTGTCAAGACAATGTGAAATTCAACAATCCTTCCTTTCAAGGAATGAAAGATAATGTGTTTTGGAGAGCTGTTGATTCAAAGGCGACACTGGCAGCTAATGGCTCCTTGAGCATCGAGGGATTTACTAGAAATGAAACGTTGACTTTGAAAACTACTTCTACAAAACCTGGAAATTATTTTTTAGGAACTTATGCTTTGAATTCGGCAACCTATGTTTTAACGGATTCTAGCGGTACAATCACTTTTTATGCTGGATTGATAACCGGAGAAGGTCAACTAGTAATTACTGAATATGATGCCGTAAATAAAACGGTTTCCGGAACTTTTAAATTTAATGCCGTAAACACCTCCAGCAACCCTTTGGCTGGACCGAATTTGAATTTTCAATACGGCATTTTTTACAAAGTCCCTGTTTTATAAAAGGGATAAAAGTGCTATAAAAAGCTCATAATCGGTGCTATTAGATTCAAAATTTGATTATTTTATAAAATAAAAATCATAAATTAGCTAATACATAGTAGATTAGATAAAATTAAGACTACATTTGTCGCAATTATTTAAAATAAGTACATATGAATATTTTTGTTGGAAGCCTTCCGTTCAGTATTGAGGAAGCAGATTTAAGAGAGTCTTTCGAGGCTTATGGAGCAGTTGATTCTGTAAAAATTATCACTGATAAATTTACTGGAAGAAGTAAAGGATTCGGTTTTGTTGAAATGCCAAACGATGACGAAGCTCAAAAAGCAATTGATGAGTTGAACGGAGCTACTGTTCAAGGTCGTGCCATCGTAGTAAATAAGTCTGAGCCAAAACCAGAAGGTGAAAGAAGAAGTTTTAACAGCAACAGCCGTGGTGGAGATTCACGCGGAGGTTATGGTGGTGGAAACAGCCGTGGTGGAGATAACCGTGGTGGTGGAAACAGAGGAGGATATTAATATTTTCTTTTAATACATAAAAAAAGGTGTCAATGTAAATTGACACCTTTTTTGTTTGGTTATTGTTGATTTACAAATTAGCAACCAACCAATCTCCAACTTCACTAGTTTTATAAGCTTTGGCTCCTTTAGCAGCTAAATCTTCGGTAACAATTCCTAATTCTAGTGATTTGTTGACAACTGCTCTTATGGCTTCAGCTTCTTCTTTTAATCCAAAAGCATCTTCAAACATCATCGCGGCCGACAATACTGTTGCCAAAGGATTGGCAATATCTAAACCTGTAGCTTGGGGATAAGAACCGTGAATTGGTTCATACAATGAAGTATGTTCTCCAACTGATGCTGACGGCATTAATCCCATAGAACCTGAAATTACCGATGCTTCGTCAGTTAAAATATCGCCAAATAAGTTCTCGGTAATTAATACGTCATATGAGTTTGGCCATTGTACCAATCGCATTGCAACGGCATCAACAAATTCATAGCTAACTTCCACTTCTGGATACTCTTTTTCCATCGCTTGCACGGTTTCTCTCCATAAACGGGAAGTTTCCAATACGTTTGCTTTGTCAACACAACACAATCTCTTGCTGCGTGTCATGGCTAATTCAAAACCTTTTTTTGCCAAACGTTGCACTTCAACTCTGGTATATGTACAAGTATCGAAAGCAGTTTCCCCACCATCTTTTCTTCCCTTTTCTCCAAAGTAAATCCCACCTGTAAGTTCCCTCAAGAAGATCAAGTCAGTTCCTTCGATGCGTTCTCTTTTCAAAGGAGAATTATCAATTAATGAAGGGAAAGTAAATGTTGGACGCACATTCGCGAATAAACCTAATTTTTTACGCATCAACAATAATCCTTGCTCTGGTCTTACGGTTGCTTTTGGATCATTATCGTATTTTGGGTGTCCTATGGCTCCAAATAAAACCGCGTCGGCTTTCATACAGATTTCATGAGTTTCGTCAGGATAAGGAACTCCAACTGCGTCAATAGCACAAGCGCCTGTTAATGCTGGCGTCCAAGTGATATCATGGTTGAATTTTTTTGCAATTGCATCAGAAACTTTTACGGCTTGACTGATTACTTCTGGACCAATTCCGTCTCCTGCTAAAAGGGCTATATTAAATTTCATTCTTAATTATATTGAGTTATTGATTATTTTTCTTTTTGATGGATTAGGCGCTTGCGACGTTCAGCATTTTTTGAGTTGCCTTTATTGCTGCAACAGTTTGATCGGAATCTAATCCTCGGGTTTTAAATTCTTTTTTGCCATTGGTCCACGTAATTATAGTTTCGCATAATGCATCCGAACTGCTGCCTGGTGGAATTCGAACTGCGTAATCGATAAGTTTAGGTAATGTCATTTTTTTGCTTCTATATATTTTTGTCAACGCATTCATAAAAGCATCAAATTGTCCATCACCTTGAGCGTTTTCTTCGATTATTTCCCCATCAATTTTCAGACAGAGTGTTGTGGAGGGACGCGTTCCTTTGGAGTGCACTAAGACATACGATTCGATTACGATTTTATCTTCATATGTATGGCTGTCTAAAACATCTGAAATGATATAAGGCAAATCTTCCTTGGTAACGGTTTCTTTTTTGTCACCTAATTCGATAATTCTTTGGGTTACCAATTTCAAGTCTTCTTTATTAAGTTTCAAACCTAATTCCTGAAGATTTTTTTCAATGTTGGCTTTGCCTGAAGTTTTCCCTAAAGCATATTTTCGTTTTCTTCCAAAACGTTCTGGAAGCAAATCATTAAAATACAGATTATTTTTGTTGTCACCATCGGCGTGAATTCCCGCCGTTTGTGTAAACACGTTATCACCTACAATAGGTTTGTTAGCTGGAATTCTATAACCCGTAAAAGTTTCAACTAATTTACTCACGGAAAACAAAGCAGATTCTTTTATATTGATTTTTACTTCTGGCAAAAAGTCGTTGATAACTGCCACTACGCTTTCTAGTGGAGCATTTCCAGCACGTTCTCCCATTCCGTTTACGGTAACGTGAAGTCCGTGGATTCCAGCTTTGACAGCTTCTATAGCATTGGCTACGCTTAAATCATAGTCGTTGTGTGCATGGAAATCAAAATGAATTGCAGGATATTTTGCTACAATTTTCGAAATAAATTCAGAAGTTTGTGACGGAATTAGAACGCCTAAAGTATCGGGTAATAATATTCTTTTGACTGGTTGAGAAGCCAAAAAATCCAAAAACTGAAATACATATTCCGGAGAATTACGCATTCCGTTACTCCAATCTTCTAAATAAATATTAGTGGCAATATTGTTTTCTTCTGCCAATGCTATGGTTTGGGCAATTTCTGCAAAATGTTGGACCGGCGTTTTCTTTAATTGATGCACCAAATGATTCAAAGAACCCTTGGTCAATAAATTTTGAACTTTGGCACCAGCTTTTTTCATCCATTCGATAGAAAGTCCGCCATCAACAAATGTCAAAACTTCGATACGATTGGTATATCCTTTTTTCTCAGCCCACGCCATAATGCCTTTTACCCCTTGAAATTCACCTTCGCTTACTCGCGCAGAGGCAATTTCGATGCGGTCAATATTTAATTCCTCTAGCAACAATTGTGCAATGGTTAATTTTTCTGCAGCAGAAAAGGATACTCCCGATGTTTGTTCACCATCACGGAGCGTCGTATCCATTATTTCAATTTTTCTTTTTTTCATTTTAAATTTGATGCTAAAGTAATCCTAGGCGAAAACCTATTTTTTGTTTTTATTTTCTAAAATTGTCGAAAAATGTTCGACAATAGGGAACGGATCGTAATAATGATGAAGCAAATTTTTCCATTCTAAGTATTGTTCAGATTGTTTAAAACCAATTGTGTGGTCTTCCAAGTTTTCCCAGTCAACAAGTAAGATGTATTTATTTTCTTGTTCGATGCATTTTCTTAAACTATGTCCAGAATAACCTTGAATTAAACTTATATATTGACCAGCAATTTCAAAGTCTTTTTCAAATTGTACTTCCGCTCCTTTTTTAACATAAAGAAAGGCGGCTTCTAGAATCATAATTTGGGTTTTATAAATTTATTGAACTCGACAGGTTTTAAAAACTGTCGGGGTTTTTAACTAAAGCGTTTCTTTTTAGTAAGGCAATTTATTTGCAAATTCAATCACCTCTGATTTCATGTTTTGCAAATAATCAATATCATCAAAACCATTGATCATATTGTCTTTTTTGTAACCCGAAATATCAAATGATTCTTTTTGTCCGGTTGCCAAAAGCGTAATGGTTTGTTCAGGCAAATTAATCTCTAATTCGGTTTTTGGATCTGTTTCGATAGCGTTGAAAATAGTTTCAGCAAATTCAGGACTTACTTGTACTGGTAAAACACCAATGTTTAAGCAATTTCCTTTGAAAATATCTGCAAAGAAACTTGAAACTACGGCACGAAATCCGTAATCGTAAACTGCCCAAGCTGCATGTTCTCTTGAAGAACCTGAACCAAAGTTTTTTCCGCCTACTAGTATTTTTCCGCTATAAGTTCCGTTGTTTAATACGAAATCTGTTTTTGGAGTATTGTCTCCGTTGTATCTCCAGTCTCTAAAAAGGTTGTCTCCAAAACCTTCACGTTTTGTAGCTTTTAAGAAACGAGCTGGGATAATTTGATCGGTATCTACGTTTTCTATCGGTAGTGGCACTGCACTACTGGTAAGGATATTAAATTTATCGTATGCCATTTTTATTTTATTTATACTGTAGTAAGATTGTTCCTTTTTACGGTAGTTTATTATATTTTTTTGAAGTCAGTTTCTAGAATAAATCTCTAGGATCTGTTAATTTTCCGGTAACTGCTGCTGCAGCTGCCATAATTGGGCTAGCCAATAAAGTTCTAGAACCAGGACCTTGACGCCCTTCAAAGTTTCTGTTTGATGTACTTACCGCATATTTTCCGGCAGGAACTTTATCATCATTCATCGCTAAACATGCTGAACAACCTGGCTGACGCAATACAAAACCTGCTTCAGTAAGAATATCTAAAAGACCTTCTTCTTTAATCTGTGTTTCTACGACGTGAGAACCTGGGACTAACCAAGCCGTAACATTGTCTGCTTTTTTTCTTCCTTTTACAATTTCTGTAAAAGCTCTAAAATCTTCAATTCTACCATTGGTACAACTTCCCAAGAAAACGTAATCAATTGGTTTACCAATCATTACGTCATCCTCGCTGAAGCCCATATAGGCTAAAGATTTTTTATACGTTTCCTCGCCACCTTTAACTTGGTTTGCGTTTGGAATATGTTTTGAGATACCAATTCCCATTCCAGGATTTGTACCATAAGTAATCATTGGTTCGATATCAGCAGCATTGATGTTTAATTCAGCATCAAAAACAGCATCAGTATCAGTTTTTAGAGTTTTCCAATATTCAACAGCTTTAGTCCAAGCTTCACCTTTTGGAGCATGTAATCTTCCTTCCAAGAAATCAAATGTTTTTTGGTCAGGAGCAATCATACCACCACGAGCGCCCATTTCGATACTCAAATTACAAACGGTCATACGACCTTCCATAGACATGTCTTCGAAAACATTTCCTGCATATTCAGCAAAATATCCTGTACCTCCAGAAGTAGTTAATTGAGCAATAATATAAAGTGCTACATCTTTTGGTCCCACACCTTTACTCAAAGTTCCATTTACGTTGATACGCATTTTCTTTGGTTTTGGTTGCATGATACATTGTGTAGACAATACCATCTCCACCTCAGAAGTCCCAATGCCAAAGGCAATTGCGCCAAAAGCACCGTGCGTAGAAGTATGTGAATCTCCACAAACGATAGTTGCACCTGGCAAAGTAATTCCGTTTTCAGGACCTACTACGTGTACAATTCCGTTTTTTTGGTGACCTAATCCCCAGTGCGAAATACCATATTCGGCTGCGTTATCTTCTAAAGCTTTTAGCTGATTGGCAGATAATGCATCTTCAACAGGCAAATGTTGGTTTATTGTTGGTGTGTTGTGATCGG
>CAIOTL010000106.1 GCA_903861155.1 uncultured Bacteroidota bacterium | reverse complement strand
GTCCCAAGGGTTGGGCTGTTCGCCCATTAAAGTGGCACGCGAGCTGGGTTCAGAACGTCGTGAGACAGTTCGGTCTCTATCTACTGTGGGCGCAAGAAATTTGAGTGGATCTGATTCTAGTACGAGAGGACCGAATTGGACTAACCTCTGGTGTATCTGTTGTTCCGCCAGGAGCATAGCAGAGTAGCTACGTTGGGAAGGGATAAGCGCTGAAAGCATATAAGCGCGAAACCCACCACAAGATGAGATTTCTTTTAAGGGTCGTGGGAGATGACCACGTTGATAGGCTATAGATGTAAAGGCAGTAATGTCATAGTCGAGTAGTACTAATAACCCGTAAGCTTATGTACACCTTTTCCCCCGAGCAATCGGGGGAAGAAACTTTCTCCCTAGCTTCCCGCCTTCGCGGGAAAGACAAAGGAAGACACTTAATTTTTTTTACTTATCTCAGTATGTTAAGATATTATTAGTGGATTAGTGATTAGGCAAAAGGCAATAGCCAAAAGTCGAAAACTACTCGCTAAATTAGATACTAGCTAATGCCTTATGGCTAATGGCTAGTCCCTAAGCAAGACCTTAAGGTGGTTATTGCGGCGGGGCTCACCTCTTCCCATCCCGAACAGAGTAGTTAAGCCCGCCTGCGCAGATGGTACTGCAGTTATGTGGGAGAGTATGTCGTCGCCTTTCTTTTGAAAAACCCCGTTCTAACGAATGGGGTTTTTTGTTTTATCGGTACGACGTGTTCGACTAACGGCTCGGTTCGTCGCTTTCTTTTGAAAAACCCTGTTTCGTTAGAAACAGGGTTTTTTGTTTATATTTTTTTAGAAAAAATAAAGTAAAACCCAAGCAGTTATGTGGGAGAGTATGTCGTCGCCTTTGCTTCGCCCGTTCGGCTAAAGCCTCGGGTCTTTGTGGAACCCCTCATCTATGATGAGCGGTTCTTTTTATAGGTACGAGTAGTGATTAATCTCTTATCCCTATCTTATTTCATCACTTAAATTTTATCAAGAATTAAAAAAAATTGCGCAAAGTCAGGAGACATTTGCGCAGCTTTTTCACGAACTCTTTGCGGAGCGGGAGAAACCCTTAAATTTGTGGGTATGGGCAATAAAGCAACAAGAATCCCTTTCAAAAATGGATTTATGAAAGGGATAATCAAAGGGAATGCTATTCTAATAGAAGCTTTTTTTAATCTGTGTCTTTTTCCTCGGTTTCCTGTAAGGCTTCAGATTTTCGACCTATTTTTACTTTAGGATTGTCCTTGTTTCCCGTAATTATCATTGGGATTCCAATGATTCCAAGGGGAGGTAAACCCAATCGCATCTTGAGGTTTAGTTTGCCATCCAAGCTTGTTGTTCCTTCTATTCTAGGGCGGAAACCTGCAAATTTAAACTTGAATCGCTCCAGTGTTATGATATTGTTTTTTATGGAACTCTTGATTTCTACCTTGGATAATTCAGGATTTTTTATTCCGTCGTAGTTTGTTTTACGGCTTACGGCATTGAACATTTTCATTCCGTGGAATTTTATATTCTTAACCGTAACAATCCCATTTCCAACTAATGATGGATATACTACTTCCATATTGGCATTCAGCCTGCCTTTAAGGTTATAGTCTAAAGAGATTATTCCTTCAGCTTTTTCGGCAGCACTAGCCATTTCTCTGAAAATTTTTATTTCGTTGTAAGCTCTTTTGATGTCGAAATCCGTTGCTTTTAAGTCATATTCGAATAGTGCCTTTTTTGGAGTAATTCCATGGTAAGTTGCGTTCATATTGACCGCGCAACCTATTAAATTGAAACCTGTGTTTTGAATTGTTAATTTTCCATCTTTGATTTTTAGCGCTCCTTTAGCATCCTTTAGAGTAAGTCCGTTAAAATTGAATTTTTGGGTGTTGGCTTGAAATTGTAAATCGAAATTGGGAGGAAAAAGAATCACTCCCTTTTGTACAGCAGGTGTTAAATCGGGAGTAGGATTTGTACTGCCGATGGTTGTACTCGACATAAATTCATCGGCATTGATATAATTTGAATTTAGTGTAAAAGAACCTCTCAAGACGCCGTTTCTTGAAATTGCAAAGGCGAAAACATTTTTTAAATAACCATTCATCTTAAAATCAGATTCGCCGTAAGCTGCCAGAAAGTTGTTAAAAGACATTTTGTCTTGGTTGATTTTGAAAACACCTTCTTTTATGAGGAATTTTTTTGGGAGATATTGGGATGCTATTTGAATATTCCTTATTTCCAAAGTTCCTTTGTTGTCCAGTTTGCTGTAATTTCCCTTTTTGGCATCGCTTTGTTTTCCTTTGAGAACTAAATCGGCCTTGATGGAACCATTTAAATCCAGTCCTTTTTGGGAGAAAACCTTGTAAATCTTGCTGACATCCAGCGTTCCTTTTGCTTTCACATCATAAACGAGATCGTCGAAATTATTCAAATCGGCTTCAATGAAAACGGGATTGCCTTCGAAGTTGAATTGGGCTGGTTTGAGCTTAATTTTTAAATCGTTGAAGGTTCCTTTTTGATCGTCTATTTTCGAAACGAAATTGATATTGGTAATCGGGTTCGGATAATATTTTGTTTTAATATAACCGTTTTCCAGGTTGATGCTGGCATTGGTAACCGGAAAAATTCGATTCTTTTGGTCAAATTTCCCTTTGGCTTTTCCTTCGCCAATGAGCATTCCCTTTAATTCGAAATCTGGAATTCCAATGGCACGATTGAGTTTTTCCAAATCGATTTTGGTGTTTAAACTGGCATCAATTTCGGGATTGTTCATTCCTTTGACGTAGATTTTTGCTTTCAAAAAAGCTTTTTCCACGTTTAGCGATAAATTCTTGGCGTCAACAACTAAAAGAGCCGGATTTAAAGAGGGCAAACTCGTGGTTAAATCGAGGTTCAGGTTCGAAACCGGAAAAGAACTTTTGTTATAATTAACAAATCCATTGCGTATTTTCAATTCAAGGTTCAAATCTGGCGCGATACTTTTCGAAGCGATATATTTTCCTCTTAGGGTAAGAAGCAAATCGGTTTTGCCTTTTAACTCAGTTTTTTTGAGCCAAGTAATATATTTTGGAGGAAAAGCTGTAAACAAATCTTCGAGGTTACTATTGGTAGATTTAACTGTAAAATCCATATTGTAGCCGTTCTTTAGGAAATCGAATTTTCCATTAAAATCAACGGGGAGTTTGTTGATTTTTAGATCGTTTTGTTGAAAAACAAAAGATAGTGAACTGACGTTTACCCTAGTGATTAGATCGGCATTGACCTTCTTGTTCATCAGATAAGGCTCATTGTTGTAAATGACATTCAACTTTTCAATTTTTGCTTTGGAATATAAATCAAAAACATCTTTGGCCAAATCTCCTTTTCCAAGATAATTGAATCCAAAGGCATCAAAGTGGATTTTAGCCGATTGATCATCATAGATAATTTGGCAGTTTTTTAATTCAATTCGATTTAGTTTTAGAGCTGTTTCCGTGCTGTCGTTTTTTTTGATTTCTTTGTCGGCTATGTAAACATTGTAGTTGGAGATACCTTCCTTATTTACCTTGACGTTGATTGTTGAATTCGACAGATAAATTTCGTCGATGCTTATGGATTTGCTAAAAACCAAGCTCGGAACATTGATTCCAAAGGCAACTTCTTTGGCAATAATGAATTTATCCTTTTGATAGGGGGCAGAACCATTGAGGCTAAAATCGTTTAAGGTCAAAGTCAAGGACGGAAAATGCTTGAAAAAAGACACATTCATATCGGAATAATTAAGTTCTGCGTTGAGTTTTTTGTTCGCCGACTTCTTGATTTCTTCCTTGAGTTTTCCCGAAAATGCAAAAGGGGTAAGAAACATTAAGAAAAGAAGAATTATAGTGCTAATTCCTAGGAACTTTATTGTTTTAAATAAAACCGATTTCGTCTTGAGATTATCCATATTGTGTTTAAGTATTTTTTTTTGATTTTGCAAAAGTAGTATATTTTGCACCTATACATTCAGGATTTATAAATATAATAATTATTTACAGAGGTATTAATTTGTTGATTTTAATCTAAAGATATTTTTTTAGAATATAATATTATTGGTGGTTTAGTTTTTATTATAGATGTATTATTAACTCTGTAGAATTATTTATTTAAAGGCTATTTCCAAATTTTAATATAACTTTAATTTTTTTAGGTTCAAATTCTAATACATAATGTTTAATCGACATGAAAAATGCTTGGAAATTTAATTG
>CAIOTL010000105.1 GCA_903861155.1 uncultured Bacteroidota bacterium | reverse complement strand
TTTGATAAAGGGGTTTCTGCATTTTTATCCATTTTTATTCCAGAATAACCATCGATTCCCATTTCAGGAATGTCTAAACCGTAAAGTTCAACATCTTGAGGTACTCTGTTTCCTACTAACAGGTCTAAAAGTTTAAACATTAAGTATCCAGCGATACCAACGAATACAAGATTTGTTGCTACTCCGATAAATTCTGCAATAAGTTGTCCGCTTCCTCCGCCGTAGAATAAACCTGTAACAGTTCCTTTTACACCGTTTAATCCGTCTCCATATTTGCCATCTGCAAATAAACCTACTGCTAGCACACCCCAAATACCATTTGCTCCGTGAACCGCAATTGCTCCAACTGGATCGTCAATTCTCATTTTTCTTTCTACTAAGAACGTAACCTCAACAACTAAAATGCCTGAAATCAATCCGATAATTAATCCTCCAAATGGAGTTACAAAGGCACATCCTGCTGTTATTGCAACAAGACCAGCTAATAAGCCATTGCACATCATACTTACGTCTGGTTTATTTCCTCTAACAAACCAAATCCATAAAGTTGAAGCTAATGCGCCTCCACATGAAGCTATCATAGTGTTAAAAGCTACTACTGCAAATCTTAAATCTGTACCTGCAAATGTAGAACCAGCATTGAATCCAAACCATCCAAAAGCAAGGATTAAAGTTCCTAAAACAGCCATTGGGATATTGTGTCCTGGAATAGCATTTGGTGAACCATCTTTATTGTATTTGCCTAACCTAGCTCCAATCATTCTTGCTCCAACAAAGGCTAACACACCACCTGTAAGGTGAACTACTGATGAACCTGCAAAATCCACATGTCCGTGTCCGAATCCGAAGTTAGTTCCTAATTGAGCTAACCAGCCACCACCCCATACCCAGTTACCATAAAGTGGGTAGATTAGACCACCTACAAGTACTCCTGATATTGCAAATGAAGCAAATTTCCATCTTTCAGCCATTGCACCAGTAGGAATTGTAGCAGCAGCATCCATAAACACAACTTGGAAAAGGAAAAACCCTAATACTCCAACATCATATACGCCGTCCATGCAAAATCCTTTTGTTCCCCATAGTCCAAAGGCATGTCCAAAAAGATTGATACTAAATTCTTGATTTAATCCATCAAATCCTCCAAGTGTTCCTAATGGACCTACGCCACCGAACATAAGAGCAAATCCGCAAAGAAAAAAACCTAGTACCCCAGCAGGATAAACAAATAAGTTCATTGCCATTGTGTGTGCTACGTTCTTAGCTCTAGTTAATCCAGTTTCAACAAGTGCAAAACCAGCTTGCATGAAAAATACTAAAAAGCCAGTTATCAAAAGCCAAACCATATTAATGCCTACTTTGTTTTTTCCAACTTGATCTGATACTTCTGTTGGTGTAGGTTTTCCAGGTTTAACTGAAGTAATGTCTGCAGTTGTTCCTGTTGTGTTACCGCTTGGATCTGGGGTTTTTGTTGTAACAGTTGCTATCGGTGCAGCTGGTGCGGCTGCGTCAGTAGCAATTGGTGTAGTAGTTGCTGGTGAAGCAACAGTATCAGTTTGTGCGACGGCGTTATTAGCCGTTATCGAAAGTATCATTAAAAGTACTAAAATTCTTATTTTGATTCTCATAATTTTTTTATTTTGTAATTAATATATAATTTTATTTTCATTAAATTTTGTCTCCTGGACCTGCAGTTGAAGCTTCTCCTCTTGCGCCATTACTAATCCTTACTGATTCTTCAATGTTATAAGTAAAAATCATACCGTCACCGACATCGCCAGTAAATGCTGCCTTTTCGATACAGTTTATAGTTTTTGCGACATTGGCATCTTTCATGACAATTGAAATTAATATTCTTGGAATATACTGAGTGTCGTAAACCGTACCTCGGTAATTATGATGACCTCGCGTAATTTCATTTCCAACACCGGAAGCTTCCCAGTAGGAGAAAAAATCAATCCCAATTTTTTTTAGTTCTGTTTTAACATCTTCAAATTTTGATGTTCTAACAATTGCTTCAATTTTTTTCATAAATAATTTTTTTTAATGAATTAATAGATTTCGAAACTCTTAAGAAATTCTTTGACAATTTCAAACTCAAAACAATTTTTGCCTCGTTTTTGGTTTTAAATTTCGATAAAAGTAT
>CAIOTL010000104.1 GCA_903861155.1 uncultured Bacteroidota bacterium | reverse complement strand
GGTTTTATTACAAATGAATTGTCATTAACATCAGAAGAAGCAACCCGTTTTTGGCCCATCTATAATATTTTTGATGACAAACAATTCGAATTGAGACATCAAAAAATGAAATCGATTAGGAACAGAATGGATGAAGGAACTTTAGATAAAATGAGTGAAAAAGAAGCTTTAGAACTTCTTAATCAAATGGAAAGTAATGAAGATGAATTATACCTAAACAGAAAGAAATTTATTGCCAGCCTAAAAGGCGTTTTACCTTCAATAAAAATCATAAAATTGAAAAAGGCTGAAGAAGACTTCAATAGAAAATTATTGCAACAATATCGCGACAAAGGTCCACGAAGATAATTATTATATTTTCTAATAATCAAAAACCAAGAAACAAAACAAACTGTTTCTTGGTTTTTTATTTAATATTTATTTAAATAATTTTTTTTTGAACTGAATTACAATCAATTACATTAATAATTAATCTACAAATTATTTATTGGCACAGTAATTGGATATTCACAAAACATTAATCTTAATCACAATAATTATGAAAACTCAACTAATTCTTTTGACACTATTGACTTCTGTCTTTGCACCTCAAATTCAAGCCCAAGATAGAACTATAATCAATGCCAGTAATTCCGAAATTAGTGATAATTTAGACCTGAGAGCGGTCGCTTCTATTTTTGGTGATTCGAATGATCTTCAAGATTTTGAGAGGCGATTGAATGATCCAAACCAACAAATTTCAAATCTAGATTTGAATAATGATGGCCAAGTAGATTATTTGCGAGTTATCGAATCAGTTCAGAATCAAACACACCTTATCATTTTACAAGCAGTTCTTGATGGTGACGAATATCAAGACGTTGCTACAATAGAAGTGGAAAGGGATAATTATAACAATGTGCATATACAAGTTGTAGGTGATTCCTACTTGTATGGTCAAAATTATATTTATGAACCTGTTTATTATAACACGCCTCTTATTTATGCCTCGTTTTGGCTTTCAAATTACCGTCCCTATAATTCCATTTGGAGTTGGAATTATTATCCAAGCTATTATTACGGATGGAATCCGTTAGCAGTTTTCAGATACAGATACAATATACGCAATTCACTAAATGGTTACAATCAGTACAATTATGTAAATTACAGAAGAAGTAATCTTGCAGTGAATATGTACAATTCAAGAAGTTCAAATGGATATGAGCGACAACATCCTGAATATTCTTTTTCAAGAAGAAATTCTGATGTAAACAATCGTTACGAATTAGATCAGAGAAGAAACACGAGAAATGTTGGTTCTAGAAATGAAGGTGTCTATTCCCAAATTCGAAATAATTATCAGCAAAGAACCCAACCACAAAGAGATTATTCTCAAAATAGGACGGAAAATCCAAGAGTAAATACTCCACAAAGAACCCAGCCACAAGGGAATTATTCTCAAAACAGGACAGAAAATCCTAGAGTGAACGCTCCACAAAGAACGGAACCTCAAAGAAATTATTCTCAAAACAGGAATGAAACTCCAAGAGTAAATACTCCGCAAAGAACGGAACCTCAAAGAAATTATTCTCAAAACAGGACCGAAACTCCAAGAGCGAACAATCCACAAAGAACAGAATCTAGAGGCAACAATTCCCAATCAAGAAATTCTTCATCGGGAGAAAATTCTTCCTCATCAAGAAATGGCGATAGAAGATAATAACCTTTTTTTTTTACAATTAAATAACACGGCTCAGTTGACCGTATTTTTTTTATTTATTTTTATGTAAAAACCAATGATATTTATAAAAAGGTTAGATTTGCCATATTCTTCTATTTAAATATTATGAGCATTTCGCATAAAGACTTACACAGTAAGTTAACATTAGTGGGTTTATTAGTTTCTTTGGGGATAATTTATGGTGATATTGGAACCTCTCCATTATATGTAATGAAAGCCATAATTGGCCGCTATGTCATAAACGCAGACATTGTTCTAGGAGGAATTTCATGCGTTTTTTGGACGCTTACTCTACAAACCACTATCAAATATGTAATTATCACCCTGAGTGCCGATAACCACGGCGAAGGAGGAATTTTTGCTTTATATGCTTTAGTCAAAAAAAACAAAAATAAAATGGTTAATTGTTCCCGCCATTATTGGAGGAAGCGCCCTGCTCGCCGATGGTATAATCACGCCTCCAATTTCAGTGGCATCAGCTGTTGAAGGCATTAGAACTTTTTATCCCGAAATAAATACCGTTCCTATCGTCATTGGAATTTTATTCATATTATTTACCATTCAGCAATTTGGTTCTAAATTAGTAGGAAGGTTTTTTGCACCAATGATGATTATTTGGTTTGGAATGCTTGGCACTCTTGGGCTTATACAGATTTCAAAACACATTGAAGTTCTCAAAGCCGTTAATCCTTATTATGCCTATCATTTATTGTCCATTCATCCCGAAGGTTTTTACGTGCTGGGTTTTGTGTTTCTGTGCACAACAGGTGCCGAAGCATTATACTCGGATATGGGACATTGCGGTCGAAAAAATATCAGGATAAGTTGGATTTTTGTAAAAACACATTGGTCTTGAATTACTTTGGCCAAGGAGCCTATTTAATTCATCACGAAGGGGAAACATTGCAAACTTTAGGTTGTTCTAACGGAAATCCATTTTATTTGATTATGGCCGACTGGTTTCAACCAATAGGAATTGTAATAGCAACACTGGCAGCCGTAATTGCATCTCAAGCACTCATCAGCAGTTCGTTTACCTTGATAAATGAAGCCATGCGCTTGAATTTATGGCCAAAAGTAAAAATAAAATATCCTACTGAACTAAAAGGACAGTTATACATTCCTTCGATAAACTGGTTGCTTTTATTGGGTTGTATTGGAGTTGTATTACACTTTGAGGAATCCAGCAATATGGAACATGCCTATGGATTAGCCATCATATTATGTATGATTATGACCACAATTTTACTTAACTTTTATTTAATTATGAAAAGAGTCAAACTGTATTTTATAATACCACTAATTGCCATTTATTTGGCAATAGAATTTAGCTTTTTGTTTGCAAATCTAAAAAAATTCTCTCATGGTGGTTATGTAACTATACTTATTGCTTTAATCTTAATTTCAATAATGATAATATGGTTCTTGGCTAAGAAAATTAACAAGAGCTACACGAAAATTGTTAAAATTGAGGATTACAAAAAAGTGCTGGTAGAATTAAGTGCCGACTTGTCCATTCCAAAATATGCCACCCATTTGGTTTATATGACAAATGCAGGCAAGGTGGATGAAATTGAGGAGAAAGTCATCTATTCCATTTTGCGAAACAGACCTAAAAGAGCCGATATTTACTGGTTTGTACACGTAAACATTCTTTCAGTTCCTTATAGAACCGATTATAAACTAACGGAAATTGCCAAAGATGATTTGTACCGGGTCGATTTCAATTTAGGTTTTAGAGAACCCACAAAAATCAACTTGATGTTCCGGGAAGTTATCAAAGACATGGTTAAAAATGGAGAAGTTGACGTTACCAGTAGATATGAATCATTGAATAAAAACAATATTATCGGCGATTTCAAATTTGTACTTTCCGAAAAATTCCTGTCTAATGATAGCGACATCAAATGGCATGAAAAATTAATTATGAACACCTACTTTCTACTTAAAAAATTAAGTTTATCCGAAGAAAGTGCTTTTGGATTAGACAGCAGTTCAGTGAAAATAGAAAAATATCCAATGGTATTACATCCACCAGAAAATTTAAGCCTAACAAGACTTTCATAACCATTTAAAGTAAAAAACGAAAACACTGAACGAAAAACAGTGTTTTTTTTTTGCGGAAAAATATAAAATAAACTTTCAATCATTTAATGGTACCTTTGCACCTCAATTATTTAAAATGAGATTACACAGAAATTTAGTTTACACCACCATAGATTCGTTGAACGCCATTTTCAACGAAGGTGAATATGCCGACAAAGTGGTGGCAAGAGCCTTGAAAAAAGACAAACGTTGGGGAAGTTCCGACAGGAAATTTGTTGCCGAAACCATCTACGAAGTGGTTCGATGGAAAAGATTATATGCCGAAATCGCCGAAGTAAAAGAACCTTTCGATAGAGACAATCTCTGGAGAATGTTCTCGGTTTGGGCAGTTTTAAGAGGTTATCCAATCCCCGACTGGCGCCAGCTGGAAGGAACTCCAGAACGAAAAATAAAAGGACGTTTTGACGAACTTTCGAAAACTAGAGCTTTAAAAGAATCTATTCCGGACTGGATGGACGAATTGGGCGTGAAAGAATTAGGCGAAAAAGTTTGGGCAAAAGAAATAGCCGCACAAAACCAACCCGCCAAAGTAATTCTTAGAGTCAACACGCTAAAGACCACCAAGGAACAATTAAGAGCCATCTTGATGGACTTGAACATTGAAACCGAATTTTTACCGAATCAACCCGATGCTTTGGTTCTAAAAGAAAGAGCCAACGTTTTTATGACTGATGCTTTCAAACATGGTTTTTTCGAAGTTCAGGATGCCAATTCGCAACTCGTGGCCGCTTTCCTTGACGTAAAACCAGGAATGCGCGTCGTGGACACTTGTGCCGGAGCCGGCGGAAAAACACTGCATATTGCCGCTTTGATGGAAAACAAAGGACAATTGATTGCGATGGATTTATACGAAAGCAAGTTGAAGCAATTAAAATTGAGAGCCAAAAGAGATGGTGCTTTCAACATCGAATATCGCATAATCGACACGACGAAAGTCATCAAAAAACTGCACGAAAAAGCAGATAGAGTTTTGATTGATGCACCTTGCAGCGGTTTAGGAGTTCTAAAAAGAAATCCAGATGCCAAGTGGAAATTACAACCAGAATTCATCGATAATATCCGAAAAGTGCAAGCCGAGGTTTTAGAAAATTATTCTAAAATTGTAAAACCAGGTGGAAAGTTAGTGTATGCCACTTGCTCTATTTTACCTTCTGAAAATCAAGAACAAGTGAAAAAATTCTTGACTACCGAAATTGGAAAACAATTTGATTTCATAAAAGATCAAAAAATATTGGCTTCGGAATCTGGCTTCGATGGATTTTATATGGCTTTGTTGGAACGGAAAGAAACTATAGATCAAATAGAAAAAAGAATACAGGAAGAAGTTGAATAAATAGATTTCAAAATTCACAAAAAATCCTCGAAAACAATCGAGGATTTTTTTCGTATATCTATATTCTTTATTCTATTTTCTTAAGTATTTTTAATCATTCATCGAAATCAAAAACTCTTCATTATTCTTCGTTTTCTTGAAACGATCATTGATAAAATCCATGGCTTCCACTGGGTTCATATCCGAAAGATATTTTCGCATAATCCACATTCTTTGCAATGTTTTTGCATCTAACAATAAGTCGTCACGACGCGTGCTCGAAGAAGTCAAATCAATCGCAGGGAAAATTCGCTTGTTGGCAATTTTACGATCCAACTGCAATTCCATATTTCCGGTTCCTTTAAATTCCTCAAAGATAACTTCGTCCATTTTCGAACCAGTTTCTGTCAAGGCTGTGGCAATGATACTCAATGAGCCACCGTTTTCAACATTTCGGGCGGCACCAAAAAATCGTTTTGGTTTCTGCAATGCATTGGCATCAACACCACCACTCAAAACCTTTCCAGAGGCAGGTTGCACCGTATTATAAGCTCTTGCCAAACGCGTAATTGAATCCAATAAAATTACGACATCGTGACCACATTCGACCAAACGTTTTGCTTTTTCGAGAACAATATTCGCAATTTTCACGTGTTCTTGTGGTTCTCTGTCAAAAGTTGAAGCAATCACTTCGCCACGTACGCTACGTTGCATATCAGTAACCTCTTCAGGTCGCTCATCAATCAATAAAACAATCAAATAAACTTCGGGATGATTAGTCGCAATGGCGTTGGCAATATCCTTTAGCAACATGGTTTTACCCGTTTTTGGCTGAGCCACGATCATTCCACGTTGTCCTTTTCCTATTGGAGAAAACAAATCGATAATTCGAGTGGAAATCGTGCTTTGTCTTTCGGCTAATTTGAATTTTTCGGATGGAAAAACAGGTGTTAAATGTTCGAAAGAAACACGATCACGAACTACTTGCGGATCATGCCCGTTTATTTTTAAAACACGAACCAATGGAAAGAATTTTTCACCTTCTTTTGGAGGACGCACCACTCCTTTTACAGTATCTCCGGTTTTAAGTCCAAATAATCTAATTTGTGAAGTGGATAAATAAATATCATCTGGCGAAGCCAAATAATTATAATCCGAAGAACGAAGAAAACCGTAGCCATCAGGCATCATTTCGAGAACGCCTTCACTTTCTATGATTCCGTCAAATTCAAAATCAGAATCTCTAAAGTTGTTTTTCTTATTTTTGAAATTAGGATTTCCGTTCCCATTTCCGTTTTGATTTGGATTAGCATTCGGATTTTGGTTTGGATTTTGTTTATTAAGTTGGTTTGGATTTACCTTTTTGGCAGAAACAACTAATTCTGTATTTTCATTATTTACAGAATCTGAATCATTCATTTTAGTAGATATATTTTCATCTGTTAATCCTTTTGCTTCATCCTTTTCTTTTTGGAGTGCAACTTTCTTTTCATAAGCCGATTTACTAAACTTAATAACTTTACCTACTTTCTTTTCAGATACAATTAATTCTGGAATTACTTTTTCTATTTCCGCAACATTTGCTTCCACAGGAATTTCTTCTTCCGCAAAAAGAGAATTATTTGTGTTTTTCTGAATAGCAACTTTTTTTGAAGCTACAATTCGAGCTCTTTTGGGTTTATCCTCATCAACTTTAGTATCAACTTCCTTATTTTCCATAGTAGAACCTATAGTTGCAGACTGAAGTTCTAAAATCTGATTGATTAGTGCTTCTTTTTTTACACCGTTAAATTTTATTGTTTTGGCTGATTTAGCTATTTCTTGAAGCTCAGAAAGCTTCATT
>CAIOTL010000103.1 GCA_903861155.1 uncultured Bacteroidota bacterium | reverse complement strand
AATTATATCAAAATTTTTTTATTTTTGTTTAACAAAAACTATTCTGAATACATGCAAAAAACACTTATTTTCATATTAACAATAATGTTTTTTTCTGGTTTTTCACAATCAGTAACCATTAATCCAACGAAGTATACTGTTGATCAATTGGTTAATCAAATATTGATTAACTCTCCTTGTGTTTCTGCCACTAATATTATATCAAAAACAGGTACTTTCTATGGATCTACTAATGGAATTGGTTATTTTGAAAATAACAATCCTAGTTTTCCATTTTCAAATGGTGTGGTACTAACAACAGGAGATATCACAAAAGTCCCTGGCCCAAATAATAGTATTTTAAGTGATGGAAGTAATGCATGGCTAGGAGATATGGACTTAGAATCTAATTTACTTTCCCAATCTGGAATAACAATCAACTCGATAAATGCAAGTTATATCCAATTTGATTTTCAACCAAAAACCTCAAATTTTGACTTTTCGTTCCTTTTTGCTTCCGAAGAATATGGCACATCGCAATGTAATTTTTCGGATGCGTTTGCTTTTCTTTTAAAAGATGTTACTATCGGGGGACCGAATGTGAATCTGGCAGTAATCCCAAATACGAGCATTCCCGTTTCTGTAGGAACTATAAGAGATAACACTTATAATTCTAATTGTCCATCCGAAAACCCTAACTTTTTTGGAGCTTTTAATGGTAGCCTATATGGACCCGCAATTAATTTTAACGGGCAAACAGTGGAGATGTTAGCTTCTGCAACAGGATTAAATACAAATCATATTTATCGAGTAAAAATAGTAATTGCTGATGGAAATAATAATACTGACTATGATTCTGCCATATTTTTAAAAGCCAATAGTTTTAATATAGGACAAGACGTTCTAGGACTAGATTACACTTCAGTAAACAATAGAGCTGTTTGCGCAGGAAGTCCTTTACCTATATTATCTGGCGCAGGATTAAATCCAGGAACAACTTTCGTTTGGCAAAATGAAGGCGTTGATTTTTCTCCTGCCCAAACTGGTCCTACACTAGATTTAAACACAATTAACCCAAAACCAAATTCAGGTATTCATAATTATAGTGTTACCTATACCGAACCAGGTTGTATAGGAGTTAATGATGCGATCAGTGTCGAAATATTGCCGTCTATTAGTGTAATGCCTGTTGTTCCAAATATTTATAAATGTGATTCTGGAGCAGCTTCTTATGACTTCGATTTAACCAAAAATACATCTGTTATAATGGCTGGAGTTAACCAAGCTACAAATGCTGTTGGAATTTTAGATGATTTACCTAGTGGAACTTTAATTACTTATTATCTTACAAATGCAGATGCACTTGCAAAAACAGCTGCTATAGCAAGCCCTTATACCATTTTGAGTTCAGCATCCGGTAAAATAATTTATGCTAGAATTGAAAATCCAATCACTTCGTGCTTTGAAATACGCTCATTTAAATTACAAATTGTCCCTAGTCCATTTATTGCCGGATCCCCTATTGATTTAACAAGTTGTGCACGAAACCTAGTAGAGAATCCTCTAAAAGCAGTTTTTGATTTAACTGCAAATATTTCTAAAGTTTTAGGGGTACAAAATTCTAGTTATAATATAATTTCATTTCATTCCTCTTTGGATGGAGCTAATAATGATACAAACATAATTCAGCCCAATACCTATAACTTAATAGTATCGAGCGCTACCACTATTTGGGTAAGATTGCAAAACATTTCAAATCCAAATTGTTTTGTCATTAGCAGTTTTAAACTTTTTGTAAACCCTATACCCGAAGTTGACATAATAAATGATATTATTGCATGTAACCCATATAAATTACCAGCATTAACAAAAGTAGGAGCACAATATTGGACAGGAACAAATGGATCTGGAACACACTTATTTGCTGGAAACAACATAAATACCACAACAACCATATATGTCTTTAATCAATTAGGGACTTGTTCAAATCAAAATTCATTTACAGTTAGTATTACAGATTTAACATCAATTACACCTGTTTCTTCTGCTTATTGTATTGAATATATATTACCCAAACTACCATACGGAAAATATTTTACTAAAAGTGGCGGTATATATACTCCTGGAAATATAGAATTAACTGGAGGAACAAGTATAAATACAGTGGGTATAAATACACTATATGTTTGGTTTGAAGATAAAACTGCCACTCCTTCTTGCAAACTAGAAAATTCGTTTACTATTACAATAATTCCATTTACACCTTTACCTGATTATATGAATCGATTTGCCTGCAATTCGTATACTTTGCCAGTTGACCTAAATGGAGGGACTTATTATTCAGGTCCAAATAAGGGATTGCCAATAATTCCTCCTGGAACAATTATCAATACAACAACACCAATCTATGTTTATAAAGAGTTTGGAAAAATACCGCAAAACTGTTCCTCCGAAAAAACTTTTACAGTCTATATTAATCTTTCAAGTATTGTTCCTCCAGCAAATGTAGATTCTTGTTCTTCTTATATATTACCTCCACTAATTGTTGGTGAATATAGGACTGCTCCTGCAGGCGGTGGCTCAATTGTACCTGTAGGAACTTCTATTAATGCATCAACTACGCTATGGTATTATGTTTCTGGACAAAATTGCACCGATGATTTACATTTTACTTTAACTATAAATATTGTTCCATTACCTATTATACCTGATACAACTCCACAATGTGATGAATATTTTTTACCTGCTGTAGCCCATGCTGGCAATTATTATACAGGATCTTTGGGAACTGGAAAATTACTCCCAGTTGGTTCCCAGATAACTTCAACCCAAACTATCTACTTTTATTATAAAGCACCCACTGGACCTTGCTTTGTTGAAGAAAGTTTTTTAATTACTATTAATCCGTCTCCAAAAGTTGATGCCAAACCTGTCGAAGTTTTAAAATGTGGTGAAAATTACATTCTTGATCAATTAACAAATGGAAATTACTATGAATTCTCTGGTGGACCTTCTCCTACAAATCCGATATTACCCCCTGGATATGTAATATCTCAACCCAAAACAATATATGTGTATGCAGCAGCAACTCCCCCAAATACTTGTTTTTCCGAATATAGTATAGCAGTATTGATTACAAATGTAAATGATATCCAAAATAAGTATGCTTGCGATACTTATACTTTGCCTCCAATTGTAGGACTTGGTGATTATTATACCGCTACAGGAGGCCCTAACGGAACTGGAACAAAATTATCTTTCCCTTATTCCCCCATAAACACTACTACAAAATTGTATGTTTACGCCGAAAACGGTAATAGAAACCATTGTGAGGTTGAAAAAAATTTCCTTGTTACCATTTATAAAACTCCTGTAATTGCTCCTATTAACCCTGTAACATCTTGTTTTTCATATATACTGCCTCCATATACTTCTCCAATAACAAACTATTTTACACAATCAGGAGGTCCAAGTAATACTAATACTGAAAAATTTCCTGGTGATATCATTAATTCTTCATCAACAATTTATGCCTATACTTATGTAGGCTCAGCAAATACACAAATTTGCTCAGATGAAAAACCTATGGTTATCAATATTATACCAAAACCTCTTCCTATACTTAATGTACCACCAATATGTATCGACTTTGTTACGGGAGCTATCACCAACTCTTATATTGTTAGTGGATTTAACGCTCCACAATATTCATTTGAATGGAAAAAAGAAGATGGAACTTTAGTAAGTACTAATTCTGATTTTTCTACAAATCAACCTGGAAATTATACTTTAACTGTGACCGATTTATCATTACCTAATGGTTGTCCATCAGATAATGTAGTATTTACCGTAATTAAATCATTTAAACCTGAATCAATTTCCTATACAACCAGCGGCTGGTTTTCAGATAATCAAACTATTGTTATTAATACAGTTCCAAGTATAGGAAATCAAAATAATTTCCTTTATTCCTTAGATGGAAGTACGCCTCAAAAAAGTAATACCTTTATAAATGTAGTTTCAGGAAATCACGAAGTAACAATCAGTGATGCAAATGGCTGTAATTCTTCGGCTGTTTCAATACCTATTATATTAATTAATAGTCCGAAGTTTTTTACTCCAAATGGAGATGGTTATAATGATAGTTGGGGAATTAAAGGATTTCAAAATCAAGATAATCCAAAAATATTTATTTTTAATAGATATGGAAAATTACTAAAAGAGCTTAATCAAATTGGAGACACTTGGGACGGAAACTATAATGGTCATCCTTTACCGGCTGACGATTACTGGTTTTTAATAACCTATATAGAAAATGGAGTGAGTAAAGAATTTAAATCTCATTTTTCATTAAACAGATAACTAAAAATAATTTTTATAATTAATCTACAAGTTTAATTTTTACCATTTAATAACCGCACTCGCCCAAGTAAATCCGCTGCCAAAGGCTGCCAAAACTACGGTGTCACCCGATTTTATTTTGCCTTGTTCCCAAGCTTCAGTCAGAGCAATTGGAATGGAAGCGGCCGTTGTGTTGCCATATTTTTGAATATTATTGAAAACCTGATCATCTTTCAATCCAAATTTCTTTTGGATAAATTGAGATATTCTCAAATTCGCCTGATGCGGAATCAGCATATCAATATCCGAAACCTGCAAATCATTGGCTAGTAACCCTTCGTTAATCACCTCAGCAAAACGAACCACGGCGTTTTTAAACACAAATGTTCCATTCATATACGGAAAATAGCTTTCGTCGTTGGGATCATTATCCGCTAAAATATCAGTAATCCATCGCCCGCCCATTCCGGGTGCTTCGACTATTAATTCTTCGGCATGTTCTCCTTCAGAATGCAAATGCGTGGATAGAATTCCTTTTGACAAATCCTCTTCCCTGCTCAAAACAGCCGCTCCTGCACCATCTCCAAATATCACCGAAACACCGCGACCGCGAGTAGTCATATCTAAACCTGTAGATTGTAATTCGGAACCAATCACCAAAACATTTTTATACATTCCCGTTTTAATATATTGATCGGCAACCGAAAGAGCATAAATAAAACCTGAACATTGATTTCTTACATCTAATGCGCCAACGGTTCTCAATCCTAAATCACGTTGCACCAAAACTCCTGGACCAGGAAAATAATAATCCGGACTCAAGGTAGCAAAAACGACAAAGTCAATAGCTTCTTTTGCAATTCCAGAACGTTCAAGGGCTATTTTTGCCGCTTTTACGCCCATTGATGTCGTGGTATCTTCACCACGAATAATGTGCCTTCTCTCTTGGATTCCGGTTCTTTCTTGAATCCACTCGTCATTAGTGTCAATAATTTTTGATAAATCGTCGTTGGTTACAACATTGGAAGGAACATAAAATCCTAATCCCGCTATTTTTGAATGGTACATTGTAATGGTATTTTAATAAAATTCAGCTTGTAAATTTAAAAATCAAGCACAATATAACTATAATTTTATGTTTCTCGATTATATGTTAAAAAATTAAATTCATAATAAACTTATATAGGTATTTCAGTTCAATTAAATCCTAAAAAAAAATGTTAATTTATAAAAAAAACTACTCCAGACGAAGTAGCTTTTGGATTCATTTTCAATTATCTATTTTAATGTCCCGATCCTTTTTGGGCATCTTCCACCATTTTGGAGTTCGCAGTTATGGCAAATTCCACACGGCGATTTTGACTTCTTCCTTCTGGCGTATCATTGGTTGCAATTGGATCTGCAATTCCCAAACCAAAGGTTTTAAATCGTAAGGCGTTCAGCCCTTTAGAAACCAAATAATCCTTAACCGCTACAGCTCTTTTTTGAGAAAGAGAAAGATTATATTCAGCACTTCCTGTACTGTCAGTATAACCAAAAATTTCGATATTGGTATCCGAATATTCTTTGAATACAGGGATTAATTTGTCTAAATTAGTCTGAGCTGAGGCTGTCAAAGTTGTTCTATTGGTATCAAAACGAACCGAATTTTCGTTAAGTGTCAAATGAATTCCTTCTCCAACACGCTCTACATTAGTTCCAGGTAACGCCTGGTCAATTTGTCTGGCTTGCTTATCCATTTTATTCCCAATGACGCCGCCGGCAACTCCGCCAACAACGCCACCTAAAACAGCTCCTAACGCGGCATTTCCTCCTTTTCCAAGATTATTACCGAGCACTGCTCCTAATAAACCTCCAGCTACAGCACCAATTCCGGCACCTTTTTGAGTATTATTTGTATTTTTGACTGCGTCACAACTTGTAAAAACGGAACTTATTGTCAAAACTAATCCCAATGCAATTATCGTAATCTTTTTCATATCTATATTTAAATTAGTTGATTTTTTCGAATTGATATATAATATCTTTATTTTGACCTCCAACATTAATTGTGTCAATTAACTCGAAAGAAGTTGCTGTTTGATTGGCTATTCTTAAAACATAACCATCCCTTACTTTTTTTGCTTTTTCACCAGCATCAAGAATCTTTAATACAAATTGACCCTCCGTATTTACAAACCAGGTAATTGGCGAACTGAATACCGGACAATCGGTTTTTGTCAAGGCCATTTCGCCTTTGTTATTGTTCGAAATAAATTTCCAAGTACTCCCTTCAAAACATTTTGAATCGGCAATTTGAAATGAATTTACTTTAATGTATTGTGAACCAGGGTACGTAACGGAACGAATTACCCAGTTTCCCTTGATTTCAACTTGCGAAGTCCTATCTAATTTCGTGCTTGTCACTGAGGGAGTTTTACAGCCAAAGAGCAAAATACCCATTGCCACCACTACAATTATCTTTTTCATTTTTATAAGTTTTTAATATTTACTTTTTTTTTGCAAATATACAATGCTGTAAGACAGAATTATTCCAAAATCATATTTTTTTTTAATCAAAAAAACGTTTACGACAATTTGTCACTTTAACTTAATTGGTATCTTATTTGAGTACTATCTTGCAATTATTAAACTTAAAAATCATACTATGACAACAGGAAAAATTAACGTTTCAGTAGAAAACATCTTTCCCTTAATCAAGAAATTCTTATACAGCGATCACGAAATATTTTTGCGCGAATTGATTTCGAACGGAACAGATGCGACCCTAAAATTGAAGCATTTAGCAAGCATTGGCGAAGCCAAAGTAGAATACGGCAACCCAATTATCGAAGTGAAGATCGACAAAGAAGCTAAGAAACTGCATATTATTGACCAAGGATTGGGAATGACCGCGGATGAAGTGGAAAAATACATCAACCAAATTGCTTTTTCTGGTGCCGAAGAATTCTTGGAAAAATACAAAGATTCGGCTAAAGACTCTGGAATTATTGGTCATTTTGGTCTTGGATTCTATTCTGCTTTTATGGTGGCTTCAAAAGTGGAAATTATTACAAAATCACATAAAGACGAACAAGCAGCGCACTGGATTTGCGACGGAAGCCCTGAATTTACTTTGGAACCTTCGGACAAAACCACTCGCGGAACTGAAATTATTTTGCATATCGCCGAAGATTCTTTGGAATTTTTAGAAGAATACAAAATCAAGGAATTATTGAATCGTTACAACAAGTTTATGCCTATTCCAATTAAATTTGGAACAAGAAAAGAGAAAATCGAACAAAAGAAAGGTGAATTTGTTGAATCTGAAAATAAAGACGAAATTTTTACTGAAGTTGAAGTTGACAACATCATCAACAACCCAAATCCGGCTTGGACAAAACAACCAACAGAATTATCGGATGAAGATTATAAAAGTTTCTACCACGAATTGTATCCAATGCAATTTGAAGAACCTTTATTTCACATCCATTTGAACGTAGATTATCCGTTTAATTTAACTGGGATTTTGTATTTTCCAAAATTAGGCTCTGATTTGCAAATTCAGAAAGACAAAATCCAATTGTACCAAAATCAGGTTTATGTAACCGATAACGTGGAAGGAATTGTTCCTGAATTCTTGACCATGCTAAAAGGAGTGATTGATTCACCGGATATTCCGTTGAACGTTTCCCGTTCCAGTTTGCAAGCAGATGCGGCTGTGAAGAAAATTTCGAATTACATCACCCGTAAAGTGGCCGACAAATTGAAATCGTTATTCACCGAAAACCGCGAGGAATTCGAGAAAAAATGGAATGATATCAAAATCGTTTTGGAATATGGAATGTTGTCTGAGCCTAAATTCTATGAGAAATCCAGTGCTTTTGTTTTGTATCCAACCGTAGATAATAAATTCTTCACTTTAGACGAATTGAAAGAAAATCTAAAGGAAACACAAACCGACAAAGCAGGAAAACTGGTGGTTCTATATGCCGGAAATAAAGAAGCGCAACATTCATATATCGAAATTGCCAAAGAAAGAGGCTATGAAGTTCTGCTTTTGGATTCACCAATTATTTCACATTTAATTCAAAAAATTGAAGGCGATAATAGCGAAATAACTTTCGTTCGTGTCGATTCGGATCATATTGATAATTTAATCAAAAAAGAGGAAACTACGATTTCCAAATTATCCGATACCGAAAAAGAAAGCTTGAAAACGGTCTTAGAAGGATTTGTTCCTCAACAAACCTATTCGGTTCAATTAGAAGCTATGGACAGTCAAGCGGCGCCTTTCATCATCACACAACCAGAATTTATGCGAAGAATGAAAGAAATGAGCCAATCTGGCGGTGGTGGAATGTTTGGGATGGGAAATATGCCAGAAATGTATAATTTGGTGGTAAACACCAATTCGGATTTGGCTACTAATATTTTGAATACCCAAGACAAAACAGCGCAAGAAAGTTTGGTAAAACAAGCTTTGGACTTGGCAAAATTATCTCAAAACTTATTGAAAGGCGAAGAACTTACCGCCTTTGTGAAAAGAAGTTTTGAAATGATCAAATAAAAGTATCAAGAAAAAGAATTAAGACCTGCAAGTGAAAATTTGCAGGTCTTTTCTGTTTAGGAAAGAATGAGATTTCAATTTAATAATTTGGAAAGAATTATTTATATATTAGCTAAATAAATATAAGCCACATCTGTAAACGTGTTGATGATAATTGTAAAACGACACTAAAAGCTAAAAATATGAGACAAATTATCGTATTAGAATTTATCTCTTTAGATGGAGTAATTCAAGCACCAGGTGGACCTAAAGAAGATACTTCGGGAGATTTTGAATTAGGTGGCTGGACTGCACATTATCGAGACGAAGTATTTCGCAGTATCATTCAAAAACAGATGAAACCTGCTGACTTACTTTTAGGACGAAAAACTTTTGAGAATTGGGAGATTTTTTGGCCAAAAAATTCAGACCCTTGGCCAAAAATCAATGAAGTAAAAAAGTATGTCTTGTCTAGCACTAGAAATAACTCTGAATGGAATAATTCTGTTTTCTTGCCGAATTTGGAAGATATCAAAAAACTCTGATGGTCCTGACATAAAAATTTGGGGAAGTAGTGAACTTGTTCAACTACTTTTTAAAAACGACTTGGTTGAAGAACTATGGTTAAAAATATTTCCAGTGACTCTTGGTAAGGGAAAAAAGTTATTTGGAGAAGGCGTTATTCCAGTAGCTTTCAAATTGGAAGAAAATACAATTACGCCTAGTGGAGTAATTATTGCCAATTACAGACGAGACGGAGGTATTAAGACCGGAATTATTGGAGAATAATAAAAACAATTACTACCAATACGGGTTTTGCCCAACTCCCGAATTCTATGACAAAAAACAAATAAAATATTAAAACCAAGCGTTCCGCTAATAGACACTGACTCAATCAAATTACTCAGTAGCTCCTAAACATTTTGCCCTTACGGTTTCCAATGCGGTTGCTTTTCGCTCAATTTCTCCCGAAAATGTACCAAAAATATCCGAATCATACTCTTCGGCACAAAACACAAAACGCCCAAACCTTTTTCAAGAATTGGAGCAATAACTTTTTCTTTGTGATGCTTCGTTGAAATGAGTAATTTTCTGCCCTTAAACATTCAATTCTGATTTGACTTTAGGAATTAAAACAATTTGAATTACACCGTCAATTTTTAGCTCCATATCCTTCAAGGATCCTTCTTTGATGAGTTCTTTAATATATTCAGAAGTATCTAATAAAGTCTTAATTCTTATTTTCGAAGGATGATCCTCCTCTTTAAATCGTATCTGATTACTAAACACTTCCAAATTATGGAAGTTGACCTTGCTGTTAATTAAAGTAAAGAGAACTCTTCCTGCTTCTGAAGGCGAAAATTGACCTTCAATTAATTTAAATTGATATTCTTTTTCCATAGTTCTTTTCTTTTATAATAATTTTTGATTTTTTGAAACGCTCAGACATTAAAAAATATTCCGGATCTTAAAAACACAGTAAACAAGTATTTTTTTCTTACTTGTACAATAAATTGTATTCCACAAATAAACCAACTCAAATAACAACCTAATTTTTGTAGTGATATTCGTCTTTTTATTTTCGATATCCTCTACAATATTTTTACAAAAGTAAAATAGGTTATTTATATGTTTTTATTTATATTTGTAATAACATGCATAAAAATTATTAATGAACTATACCTTACACCAGCTGCACGTCTTTTTGAAAGTTACCCAAAACAAAAGTATCACTAAGGCGGCAATGGAATTGCATCTTACTCAACCTGCAGTCTCCATTCAATTAAAAAATTTTCAAGATCAATTTAATGTACCGCTAACAGAAGTAATTGGAAGAAAGTTGTATGTGACGGATTTTGGAAAAGAAATTGCCATAGCTGCTGAGAAAATCCTAAATGAAGTGCATGCCATCAATTATAAAACGATGGCTTTCAAGGGACAACTGACAGGAATACTAAAAATTTCCGTAGTATCAACGGGCAAGTATGTAATACCCTATTTTTTATCTGATTTTCTGAAACAAAATCAAGGTATCGAATTAAGTCTTGATGTAACGAATAAAACTAAAGTATTAAAAAATTTAGAAAGAAATGAAGTAGATTTTTCTTTAGTTTCAGTTTTACCTGAGAATCTGCAAATTGAAAAAATAGAACTTATGCCGAATACCCTTTTTCTTGTTGCTAATATTGATCAAAAAATAGGGGACGGAATTCAGGATAAAAAAATTATAGAAACCTTACCAATCATCTATCGCGAGCAAGGATCAGGAACAAGATATGTGATGGAAAAATTTATAGAAAACAATCAATTAACAGTTCCAAAAAAAATGGTCCTTACCGGAAATGAAGCTGTAAAACAAGCTGTACTGGCTGGACTTGGATGTTCTATCATGCCGTTAATTGGCATAAAAAACGAAATCAATAACGGTGACTTGCAAATCATTCCGGTAAAAGGCTTGCCAATTCAATCCAACTGGAATTTAATTTGGTTAAAAGGAAAAAAATTTTCACCTGTAGCCGATGCCTATTTAAAATTTATTCAAAAAGAAAAAAACAGAATCATCGAACAGACCTTTAACTGGATAAAACTGTGAAAAAATTAAGCCATTAAATGCATTTATCAGCAAAGAAAAAACACATTCAATTGAACCTCATAAATAACTAGAATATTTAAATTGATCCGTACAAATAGAAGTACTTTTTTTATTGCAATAATGAAAATTGCACGAAAGTTTAAGAAATTTTAAAACTTAAAACAATCACTAAATTATGACCCTACACATAGAAACTCCCGCCCTGCTTTTCTCGGCGACCTCATTAATTTTATTGGCATATACCAATCGATTTCTTACCATTGCAACAATCATAAGAGGACTCAAAAAAGCCTACAAGGAAAAAGAAAGTAATATGATTTTATTGGAAATAAAAAATCTAAATTTACGTTTAACACTCATTCGTTATATGCAAATGGCGGGTGTTTTGAGTTTGTTTCTCTCCGTATTTACCATGCTATTATTATTTTTAGAGCAACAATTATTGGGCGTATATCTTTTTGGAATGAGTTTGCTTAGTCTATTGATTTCATTGGGCTTATCCTTTTGGGAAATCAACATTTCAGTCGATGCACTTCGTTTGCATTTGAGTGATTTAATAGATAAAAAGAAATAAAGCAAGACGATAATTAGATTTCAAAATATCTTAACCCATCTTAAACCTTTTCATTGAAATAAAGTCCTAATTCAGACCGATTTTAGAAGTGCTTATGCTCCTATTTTAAAACACAAATTAAGTTTTGATTACACAAAAATTGGAATTAAAGAATGAAGACCTTCAAGGACTATTTTAAATATTTCAAACTATTTACTCCATACTAAATAGTACATTTGTCAGTAACATAAAAACAAAAGTGATGTTTGGAATTCCTTTGACAGAATGGGCAGGTTATTTGGCTTCTTTAGTATTAATGATTTCATTTTTGATGAAAAACATTAATACACTGAGAATTATAAATTCAGTTGGTGCAGTATTATTTATTCTTTATGGTATTATGCTTGCTACTTCATGGCCAATTATTATTTCAAATACATTTATTTTGGGTGTAAATATTTATTATCTGTCTAAACTTAGTACAGAAAAATAATCCTTCTTATGAATTCACTTTTTCAATCGGAACCCATAATTCTTCATCTTCCAGATGCAGCAATTATTTATTATCCGAATTTTTTTCAAAAAAAGGAAGCTGACAAAATCTTTGCTGAATTATCGACAAAAATCCCTTGGCAACAAGATGAGATAATGGTTTATGGTAAAAAATATTTACAACCACGATTAACAGCATTGTACGGAAACGAGGAAAAACCCTACTCCTATTCGAATATCAAAATGCAACCACATCCTTGGAATCTGATTTTGCATAAGATAAAGATCTATGTCGAAAGTGCTTCTGATACAACTTTTACCTCAGTATTACTTAATTACTATCGCGACGGAAAAGATAGCAATGGTTGGCATGCCGATAACGAAAAAGAATTAGGCACAAATCCAATAATTGCATCGGTTAGCTTTGGAGCAGAAAGAGTTTTTCAAATGAAGCACAATTCCATTTTAAACCTTACACAAAATATTGTACTCGAACACGGAAGTTTGTTATTGATGAAAGGAACAACACAACATTGCTGGAAACACCAAATTCCAAAAACCAGAAAACCTATTGGCGAAAGGATAAATTTAACTTTTAGACTAATACAATAATTTAGTACATTTATAAAAAATAGATTTTCTATGAATGAAATAATTCAATATTTCGCGACAATCCCATCTTTGCATCGAAGTTTAATTCTTGCTGGTGGCATTACCCTATTTTGGTTAATCGAAAATGCTTTTCCTCTTTTTAAATTTACGTATAAAAAATGGCATCACGCTGGAATAAATTTATTCCTGACGCTTACAACCATAATTATTAATTTTGCGCTGGCATTTATTTTGTTAAAAACTTCCGATTGGACTATCGCCCATAACTTTGGTGTTTTACAATGGCTTCCGTCAATACAACTGTGGCTTTATGCCTTGATTGGCTTGCTTTTACTGGATTTAATTGGAGCCTATTTGGTACATTTAATTGAACACAAAGTCAAATTACTGTGGCGTTTTCATCTGATTCATCATACCGATACTTGGGTGGACACGACATCGGCAAACCGGCATCATCCCGGCGAAAGCGTCATCCGATTCGTGTTTACAACTCTTGGAGTGCTAATAGTGGGAAGCCCAATGTGGTTGATATTTATGTATCAAACACTATCTGTTCTTTCGACGCAATTTACGCATGCCAACATTACATTGCCCAAAAAACTAGATTCTTTTTTGAGCTATTTCATCGTTTCGCCTGACATGCACAAAGTACATCACCACCATGCTTTGCCTTATACGGATAGTAATTACGGCAATATTTTTTCGCTTTGGGATCGAATTTTCGGGACCTTTATGACACTCCAAAAAGACAAAATAATCTTTGGTATTGATACCTACATGAATCCGGAAGAGAACAATAAACTAAAAAATTTATTAAAAATTCCTTTCCAAAAACTGCGCTCACCGGAAAACGTCTTAAAACTATAAAAAATATTGCCTTTAGATAAAAAGTGATTATTTTTTTTATTAATATTGGTACATAATTTAGAATCAAAAATTTATTAATCATTAACAACCTATTGGAATTAATTTTCACGTGATGAAAAAGAGTAACCGCAAAGAATTGACCTGGGAACAAACAGAAAAACTTGTTACATTTGCCCTAGAGGAAAAAAATCCTTTTGAAATCATCAAAAAAGAATTTGGCTTAGCCGAAAAAGAGGTTCTTGAAATCATGAAAAAAAAGATGCCCGCAGAAAAATTTGAAATGTGGAAAAAGAAAGCAGCTGCAAATAAACTGAAACCAAAACCCCTTAAAATTGATGATTTTGATGAAGATTTGGACGGCAAATATTACATAAAAAATAAACTTGATTAGTAATAAACTCCTGGAATCAGGAGTTTTTTTTTATAGCCACAGCCCTGACTTAGTAAAACTCTCATGAGTTCTTGTAACAATATAAGCTTTTCAAGACTAACCTTAAAAACAAAAAACTATAAAATGAAAAAAATAATTTTTGCATTTGTATTTGCAACAGCTCTTTTAAGCTATAAAGCCGCTAATTCTCAAATTGCTGCTGTTGCCACAAAAGAAAAAATCCAAGTCAACATTAACTTAAGCGAAATCAAAGACGACAAGGTCTTTGTTACGGTTAAATCCCCAAAAATACATACCGATGAAATCACCTATCACATTCCGAAAATTGTTCCCGGAACCTATTCGGATGATGATTATGGAAAATATATCGACGACTTGAAAGCTTTTGACAAAAAAGGAAATCTATTAGAAGTAAAAAAAACAGATGTTAATTCATGGTCTATCGCCAATGCGAAAAGCTTAGACAAAATCACATATTGGGTAAACGACACTTTTGATACCGAAAAAGGAAGTGGTTTTGGTGGTGGTGACATTTTCTCTCCTGCAGGTTCCAACATTGATGCAGGTAAAAATGTAATGCTCAACACCCATTGTTTTGTAGGTTATTTTACAAATTATATGGCAATTCCATATGTTGTAAATATCTCGCATCCGGCTGGGCTTTGGGGTGCGACTTCAATGATAGATCTGGATACGTCAACCACAAATGATTTATTCGTGACTTCTCGTTATGCCGAATTGGTCGAAAATCCAATTATGTATGCCAAACCAAATTACACGGATTTTAATGTCAATGGAATGGACATTCAAATCGCCGTTTATTCCCCAAATGGATTGATAACCGCAGAAGACATTACACCCGAGATGAAAAAAACGATGACGGCGCAAAAAACCTTCTTGGGAAAATTTAATTCCACAAAAAAATACAGCGTTCTAATTTATTTGTCCGATATGAAAAAACCCGATGCTCGTGGCTTTGGAGCATTGGAACATCCAACGGCGACGACGGTTGTCATGCCGGAAATGATGGGAAAAGAAGCATTATCTGAACAATTAAAAGACGTCGTTTCGCATGAGTTTTTTCACATAGTGACTCCATTGACCATCCACTCGCAGGAAATCCAAAATTTCGATTACAATGCGCCAAAAATGTCCGAACATTTATGGATGTATGAAGGGGTAACCGAATATTTTGCCAATCTTTTTCAGGTTAACCAGAAATTGATAACCGAAGAGGAGTTTTATACCCGAATGGCTGAAAAAATAGAACAGGGAAAAACGCTTAATGACACCATGCCTTTCACGACGATGAGTACCAATGTGTTAATAAAACCCTACAAAGACCAATATTTGAATGTATACCAAAAAGGCGCATTAATAGGAATGTGTCTGGATATCATCATCAGGGAAAATAGCCATGGCGATAGAGGAATTCTCGATCTAATGCGAAAATTATCTAATGAATACGGAGTATCAAAAGCATTCAACGATGCTGACCTATTTAAAAAAATTACTGAATTAACTTACCCGGAAGTGGGTCAATTCTTGAAAACTTACATTTCAGGAACAACACCTATTCCTTACGAAACCTATTTGGCGAGGGTAGGAGTTACAAAATTAATTAAAAAAACACCTGGTAATGTCTTCTTGAAAGAAAAAACAAGATTCATCACGGTAGATAGGACGACCAAGGAAATCATGATTGTTCCAAATATTGAATTACCTGAATTCTATACCAACCTCGGCCTCAAAGGAGGCGACGTCTTGACTGCTATAAACGACAAGTCGTATTCGCTAGATAATATTTATGATTTGATTACGGAAAGCCAAAAATGGAAAGAAAATGATCCAATCATCGTTAAAATAAAACGCGATAGCAAAGAACAAATCCTAAAAGGAGCAGTAAAACTACCCTACGAGGAAAAAGAAAGCTTCGAAGCGACCGATGCAACAAAATCGGCACTGAAAGAAGCTTGGCTTAAAGGATAATCAAACTTAGTTATACAAAAACATTCCAATTTAGAGATAGACTGGGATGTTTTTTTTTATGAAATTCTAGGAAGACAATGACCTATATTTCCAACATTTTTCTTTATTTTGTAAAAAAAACAACTACCAATGAAAAACCTAATTGTTGCCTTCTTTACACTTCTGCTAGTATCTTCTTGCAACAAGCAAGTATCAAAAACAAATTTACATATTACAGGAAATATTAAAGGATTAAAAAAAGGAACTTTGTACATTCAAAGAGTGGTCGACACTAGTCTTGTCGCCATAGATACCATTAACATTGACGGAAAATCGGTCTTTGAAACGAACATCGATTTGAAATCGCCCGAAATGCTCTATTTGTTTTTAGACCGAGGTGTCAGCAATTCAAAAGACAACAATTTACTTTTTTTTGCCGAACCAGGAAACGTGAACATTGACACCAATCTGGATTCGTATATTTCGAGTGCCAAAATTACTGGCTCTAAAAATCAAGATTTGTACCAGGAATATAAAATAATAGATTCCCGCTTTAGGGATCAAAATCTCGACTTGATACAACAAAAATTCAATGCCATCAAAAGCAAAAACACAAAATCTGTCGACAGTTTAAGTGCCAAACAAGAGGCCAACATTAGACGTAAATATTTATTTGCCACTAACTTCGCAATTAACAATAGAGGTCATGAAATTGCACCTTACATTGCCCTCTCTGAGATTTACGACATTAACATCAAATACTTGGACACCATTCAAAAATCAATGTCTCCAAAGGTGGCACAATCGCTTTACGGTAAAAAACTGACAGAATACGTGGCCAAAATTAAAAAGCAGAAATAAATCGTTAAAAATCAAATTTTGAATGTTTTATTTTATAATGGTAATCATTCAAGTATTTACCTAAAATTGTACGTCATCAACTTATTATCAAAACACTTGTCTAAAAGAACTTCCATTTTATCAGGCTAATTACAAAATTTATTGAAATATAAAATTGATTCAAGAATCAGTTTACAGTATTTTACTATTTTACAACTCGCGAGATATCACATACCGGGTCGGCATAAACATTGAGACACGTTTCATTCACATTTTAAGACGGATTAAACAATTTTAAATAAAATAATAGTATCTGATTAAAATGAGAATTTCTTCCTCTTTAAAATTAGTAATATTTATTTATAATCAACACTCTCTTTTTTTTCTACATCCGAGACCAGATATTGGGCCCAATAAGTGAAAACCACATTCTTTTAATGGCCTCTATATTCGTTTGCTTGTGTGAAGTTTAGAACATTTTTGTTGAAAAGTGAAATTGAGTCTATTTGTTTACGTCACTTTTTACTATTGGAAGAAAGTTTTCGACGTAAAAAGCCTCATGAAATGTCGTTTTCTGAAGAAAAATTAAAATATCTGTAACTTCATTAAAAGTCAGATCATACAATAAGTTTGAATGGAAACTTATGCACAAGTATTGTTTTCATTTGCTGTTTCTCGTGATTATGTGTAAACCCAGTCGTTTTTTCGATTATATTTTCCGTCTTGACCTAACCTCTTTTCGTCAGCAAATACGATTCATATTTGAAGATTTTTCTGATCCGATACAAATATGATTTCTTATTTGAATATGATCCGCTGTTAACGAACGGACTAGACTCTTTTTGTATATGTTCAAATAGTACTCTTGTGGCAGTCCTATCCAAGCATCTTTCTTTTTATTTAAAATGGAAATAAGTAAATTAAAGAATCGAATACTTTTCATAAAACACTACAGTGATTCTTTCATT
>CAIOTL010000102.1 GCA_903861155.1 uncultured Bacteroidota bacterium | reverse complement strand
TTTTGCATTTTCTTCTGCAACTGCTGATATCTCGTCTGAGGAGCAAGAAAAATTAATAGAATACCTGAAGTTTTTGCGTCATCAAAAAAATGATAAGTGAGAAAAAGAAAAAGGATGTAGAGAAAGTAGCTTTTGATGCTTTGTATAAAAGTAAGGCTTTTGGTATTTTCCCTACACCCGTTGACAAAATCTTAACTTATGCCGAACTGCGAATCGACTCTTCAGTTGATTTGAGCGTAGTGCCGACTAATTTTTTTGCAAGAGGTGGCATGGTCTTAAAAAGAGGACTGGCTAAAATTAGAGGTGTATTGGATCGCAGTGAAAAGGTGATCTACCTTGATTTGCAGCAACATGAATCGAAACAGAAATTTGTTAAGTTGCACGAGGCAGGGCACGAGTTGTGCGGATGGCAAGGTAATATGTTAAAATTTTTGGATGATGATGAAACACTTGATCCGGATATAAATGATCAATTTGAATCAGAGGCAAATTATTTCGCTTCATCATCGCTTTTTCAGCTGGATATTTTTAACGACAAAATCAGCGAGTACCCTTTAGAACTTGCCACTTGTTTGCACTTAAATAAGTTATTTGGCGCCTCGTTCCATGCTACGATCAGGAGATATGTAGAACATTCGAAAAAAAGATGCGCCTTGTTAGTACTTAATAAAGAGTCAAAATCACCATTTGCCGCTCAATGCCTTAGTATTCGAAATTATTTTCAATCGCCATCGTTCACACAAGAATGGGGAATGATCAAATGGGACTCTAATTTTGATTTTGACATACCATTTGTACAAAACTTTTTATCTAATCGAAAAATGGCGAAAAGTATACTGACGATAGATTTGCCCGTAGAAACAATAACTTGTGATTACCATTATTTCGACAACAGTTATAATGTATTTGTCTTTATGTTCCCTAAAGGTGAAGCTATAAAATCTCGCACTACCTTCTTGGTTAATGCCTGATTTTTCCTGTATTTATTACGCTGCTTCTTCTCTTGTTTGTATATCATAACTGCTTCCCAATTCATTTACAGTTTCAGTAAAGACGTCTATCTTATTTTTAACATCGATTAGCTCAATGATAACCGCATAATTTTGTTTGTATTTATCGCCAATCGGTCCACGAGTAAACAACCTAAGCCGGAGTTCCCAATACCCGCATAAAAAACCTCTGGAAAATTCTTTTTCAAACTGTAATATCGGATTCCATGGTAAATTATATTTATCAGCAGGAGCCACATTTATTTCTTTGAAACCTGATTGATGCGCTTTAAACAATGTGGCGCTGATTCGCGCCATGCTATATTCTAAGTCATTAGTAGGATTGACTTGGGGGTCGAATATTATAGTTATTTTACACTTTAATTTAGTATCTGAACGAGTTTTAAATATGGTAGGGATATGAAATCCTACATATTGATATCGTTGTTGATCCAAAACACCTTCGTAAATGTAGCTAAAGGTATTGGGAGCAGATAGTATCGAATTTTCGACATGAGGTTCTCCAAAGCCAGTATAAAAAGTATGGGGATTTAGAATTGCTCCAGGAATATTTCTTTTTTGGGCAAAATGGAATAACAGTCCTTTTATTAAATTAGTTGTAGCATTCGGATACGCGTCGATTAATCGCACGATATATTGTGATATGATTGGGGCAGCGAAACTTGTGCCAACATCTACTGCAAGGTGATCCCCTTTATCATTAATTCCATAACTTGATGTTCGAGAAGTTGGGGTGTACCCGTTTACTAAATTACCTCCATGACAAACGATTTCAGGTTTTAGTCCAAGGTCGGCTCCTGGTCCTATTCGTGAAAATGGTGATATCTCGTCTTTAAGTGCAAGACAATTAACATTATCATATTTAGCAATGGAACCTACAGTAATAGCAAGTAATGCTTCAGCTGGCGCCCCTAATCGAGAGTCCGTATGCGAGAAATGACCGTTAGGGTATGTTCCTAATAAAGAATTAACATTGCCAGAAGCAACAACAAAAATCACATTATAAACTTTAGATAAGTAATCAATCTGTTTTGCAACTTCGGAAAATTCATTGTCTTTTATCGATTCAGTTTTTCCTAAAGAAAGATTATAAACTTTTAT
>CAIOTL010000101.1 GCA_903861155.1 uncultured Bacteroidota bacterium | reverse complement strand
CACAAACTCCAATTTGATTATAAGTTAATGTGTTTTTCTCAAGAATTAAGGATTTTTTAAAATTTAAAATTGCTGAATTATATTTTACATCATTTAAATACTCTTTTCCTTTATTAAAATAAAGTAATGCCTTTTTATTTTCTATTACTTTTTGAACTTTATCTCCCAAATCTAAATAATTGATTTTTTTATCATTTTTACAAGAAGATAGAAATAGGAGAATTGGCATTAAAAAAAATAATAGATATAACTTTTTTTTCATATGAGGCTATTTTAAATTTCTTTTGTATAAAATGTATTATAACTAAAGGCTTTCGGTAATAAAAAACCATAGTCACCCTTATTTGTTCGTTTTTATAGCAAACTCCTGTCTCTAATTCCATCCAAATATACATTGTTTACAACAAATTGCAACAGACAAATAATTTTTTAATTACTTGAAATCAAGAATCCCAATTGTTATTATTCTATAATTAAAAATGGGTATATTTGAATCAAATTTGCAATAGAATGACAACTAAAGAAATACCAACTCAATTAGAACAGTACTTCCAGCAATTTCGCAAGAATATCATAGGAATCGATCAGGAATTTGTTTCGCCTTATGGCACTCAAAAAATCATTTACATGGATTGGACAGCTAGTGGTCGTTTGTATCGTTCTATTGAGGAAAAGATGATGAATGATTTTGGTCCTTTTGTTGCGAATACTCATACTGAAACTACGGTTTCGGGAACAGCAATGACAATGGCGTATCAAAAGGCACGTAATATTATCAAAGATCACGTAAACGCAAATACTGATGATGTTCTAATTACGGATGGAACCGGAATGACGGGTGTTGTTAATAAATTTCAGCGTATTTTAGGTTTGAAAATTCCCGAAAACTTGAAAGATTGCATCAATATTCCCGCCCAAAAGAAACCTATTGTTTTTATTTCGCACATGGAACATCATTCCAATCAAACTTCTTGGCTAGAAACCATTGCCGATGTTGAGGTGATTCCGTCTTGCGAAGAAGGATTATTCAGTGTTGAAAACCTTAAAATTTTACTCGAAAAATATAAAGATAGAAGTTTCAAGATTGCTTCGATAACTTCCTGTTCGAACGTTACTGGAATTAAAACGCCTTATCACGAAGTGGCAAAATTAATGCACCAAAATAATGGACTTTGCTTTGTAGATTTTGCCTGTTCGGGTCCTTACGTAAAAATTGATATGCACCCCGAAGATCCCGAAAGTTTCTTGGATGCGATTTTCTTTTCGCCCCATAAATTTCTTGGCGGTCCAGGAACTCCCGGTGTATTGGTTTTTAATAAAAAATTATATCAAAATTTGATTCCTGATAATCCCGGCGGAGGAACGGTTTCATGGACGAATCCTTGGGGCGAACACAAATACATCGATAATATCGAAGATCGAGAAGATGGTGGAACACCGGGTTTTCTTCAAGTTATAAAAACGGCTTTGGTTATCCAATTAAAAGAAAAAATGGGCGTCGAAAACATCCTGAAACGCGAACACGAAATCGTGAAGTATATCTTTTCAAACTTGGGGAATATACCCAATATCAAGATTCTGGCGGCACAACACCAAGATAGATTAGGAGTGATTTCGTTTTATATTGACGATTTGCATTTTAATTTGGGCGTGAAATTACTCAATGATAAATTCGGAATCCAAACACGTGGGGGGTGCAGTTGTGCTGGAACTTACGGACATTTTTTATTGCATGTTGACCAAGACGCTTCACGTAAGCTTGTTGATGAAATATCTTTGGGCGATTTATTGAGAAAACCAGGCTGGATACGAATGTCAATCCATCCAACGACCTCGAATGAAGAAATTAAATTGGTTTGCAAAAGCATAAAAGCATTGGCCGAAAATCACAAAGAATGGGCGAAAGACTATGATTACGACAAAATTTCCAATGAATTTATTCACAAAAACGCCAAACCTTTCGAGAAGGAAATGGTGGAAGAGTGGTTTAAATAAAATTCAGTGTTCAGTATTTAGTGTTCAGTGTTCAGCATTTCTGCTAACTGTTCACTGAACACTGCTCACTTTCTCCTGTGCTTCCAGCGTTTATGGGTCCACAAATAATATTCCGGTGTTTCGTAAATTTGTTGTTCAACCAGTTTTAGGAATTGATCCGTGATTTCATAATTTGTTACAGCCGAAGCATTTTCGGAAAGAATTTCAAAGCTGGCTTCATAAAAGCCCCGTTTTACTTTTTTTACTTTCAGGAAAATAACATTCATATCATATCTTTTGGCAAGCATTTCAGCACCGGTATGTACAGGAACTTCGATTCCCATAAAAAGTTGCCAATGATAAGCAGAGGAAATTTTTGGTGATTGATCGCTTGCAAATCCATAAATAGACATGATTTTGCTTTTGTTATTTCTTATAATGACGGGAATAGTCTCTTTATTGCTTATAAGTGTGGCCTTGAATCTTGATCGGATAGTACGAACCAATTTGTCAAAATAGGGATTGTTTATTTTTTTATAAATGGCAAAAGCGCTAAAAGTTACATACGCATTCATCGAAATTACCCATTCATAACTTGCATAATGAGCCAGCATCATAGCAATGCTTTTTTCTTGTTTTTCCAAATTTTTATAAACTTCGAGATTGGTGAACACAAAACGCTTGTTGATTTCTTTTTTGGAAATCGTAATCGTTTTTATCATTTCTAGAAACATATCACATAAATGTTGAAAAGACTTTTTTTCGATAACTAATCTTTCCTGATCAGATAAATGAGGTAATGCCAATGCTAAATTTTCGCGAACCGTTTTTTTTCGATAACCAATTATATGATAGATGATTAGGTAAATGAAGTCGGAAAGTAAATATAAAATTGAGAAAGGCAACATCGAGATGCACCATAAAAAAGGATAAACTATGAGGTAAAGTAGAAAACGCATACTTGAATATTTCGACAAATATAATTTAAAAATATCTTTTGGTTGATAGTTTGTCTATTAGGTTCTATTTTTATAACCATAAATATTAATTAGATTTACACTTTAAATTAAAAAACAACCCAATTATTTATGAGCACTATTTTAATAGTTATAATTGCCGCCAATATTTTATTCAGTTTGAAAGGATTCAACGATTTGGCATTTTTTAGGAAGTATGAATTTCACATAGGGAGTATCCGAGCCGGAGATCAAATCCGAATGGTTTTATCAGGTTTTTTGCACGCGGATATGGGACATTTGTTCTTTAATATGTTCACGCTTTATATGTTTGCCCCAGTTGTAATCAACCATTTTAGTGACACCTCTTTTTTATTAATTTATTTAGGAAGCCTTGTTTTTGGCAGTTTACTCACTTTATTGATGCACAAAAATGATTATAATTATAGAGCCATCGGAGCGTCGGGAGCGGTGACGGGAATCTTGTATTCTGCGATTTTGAGTGATCCAAGTATGAGTTTGTATCTGTTTTTTATCCCAATTCCCATTCCGGCCTATCTTTTCGGAATTGGTTATTTGTTGTATTCTATTTACGGAATGAAAGCCAAAAACGACAACATTGGCCATACGGCTCATTTTGGAGGCGCAATTGGAGGTTATTTGATCACACTTATAAAAGAACCTTCTATGCTTGTAAATAACACTTCTATGGTAGTGTTATTGGCAATCCCTATATTGATACTTTTTGCAATGGCAAAAATGGGGAAATTATAGGAGGTCGAAGAATTAGTTTTCAAATATTCTTATAGAAAAAACACATTTTTAACGAAGCAAACTTCCTAAAAATGTGTTTTTATTTTCGTGGGGAGAGCAGGATTGACTTCGTCTTTCCTTCAAAGCTACGCTTTTAAAATAGATCAAATAAAAAAACGCTCAAGCGAACTTGGCGTTTTTCTTTATTGGTATATTTATTCGTGGGGAGAGCAGGATTCGAACCTGCGAAGTTCACACAGCAGATTTACAGTCTGCCCTCGTTGGCCGCTTGAGTATCTCCCCAAAACCTTGTTATTGCTTGCAAAATTGCACTAAGCGATTGCAAATATAAAAACTGTTTCTAATTTTCCAAAGTATATTTGCACTTAATTTCTGTATGAGCTGCAATGTATTGGTATTGAATAAAATAAAAAAAATCTCCATTAGGAGATTTTTTTTATGGGTGTAAACTAAGTAGATTATTTGGACAAAAGTTCCTTGATTTTTGATCTAAGAACTTCTCCGGTTAAACCTTTTGCTATAACTTTACCTGAAGCATCGAGTATAAAAGTCGAAGGAATTTCTTGAACTTCATATTGAACGGCAATCGGTTCTTCCCAGAATTTCAAATGCGAAACCTGAACCCAAGACAAATTATTTTTAGCAATTGCATCTTTCCATTTTGCAGCGTCCCTATCTAAAGAAACTCCAACAATATTCAATCCTTTCGAATGAAAGTCTTTATATAGTGCCAAAATATTTGGCATTTCGGCTCTACAAGGGCCACACCATGAAGCCCAAAAATCAACAATTGTTATTTTTCCTAAATTGTCTTTCAGGCTAACAATTTTGCCTTCAGGATTTGGGGCTGAAAAATCCGACCTTCATTTTGCATTACCGGCAGCAGGTAGTGTAGTACCTACTGGAGCTGTAGCTCCAACTGAAGGCATCTTTGCTTGATTAAGTTTTAATTTTATTGCTTTACCTGGTTTTGTATTTTTCAATGATTCATCTAAACTTGCGAATAATGACTCTAATTTTTTGGCATCAACATCAGGCGAATTTTGCATTCCTTGAATAATCAAGACACTTATAAAAGATTTGGGATGAGTTTCGGCATAACCCAAATATTTCTTTTTTGAATCGGCACTTACATCTTGTTGAAGCTTACCAAATTCTTTCATCAATTTATTGATTACAGCAGTGTCTTTAGCTTGCTGAGCTGTATTCATTGCAGGTGTATTTTTCTTTTGAAAATCAATTAAACCTTTTTGAAGTTTTTTAAGTTCCTCATTAAATTTAACGAATTCATCGTTGTCATAAGTTCCTGAAATTTTAGATTTGTTGATGCTGTCTTTATCGATTGCAATAGTGATTTCTCCATTTTCTAAGATAAACGGCACTTTTCCATTCACAGATTCTACTTGTAGCATATGAAAAGCAGGCTCGGTAACTTTTCCTTTTATTTCAAATTTACCATCTTTAACTTTTACGGTATCTATCGATTTCAAACCCATTCCATTTGGATCTTGTGTTTGAAGTATTATTGTTTTACCATTTGCTATTCCCTTTGCAGTTCCAGAAATGATGTATTCGCCTTTACCAACTTTGTTGCAGGAAATTAACACAACAGAAGCTGAAAGTAATAAAATTAATTTTTTCATTATAAATTAGTTATTTAGTTAAAGGAAGCAAAAGTATTTAAAATTATAAAATATTCAAGAATTTTAATCCCTAAATTTTTGTTATAGTTTAAATATTATTATTGTGTATTTGGGTAGATAAATTTTTAAGTTAATTTTTATCACTTTGGGGCATTTATGGATTTTATTTTTGACTTATAATTTTAAGCAGTGACGAATCAAATTACGTCTAAAAAAGGTATTTTTTTTATTGGTTTAACGAGGAATTGTATTTCGATTCACATTCCTGAATACGAAATTGGGCATGTTCAATCTCGTTTTCAGTAATCCGGATGTCCATATTTATGGTTCTCAAATCTTTATGCAAACTTGCGCTTGAAGGATCGGATTTTAGCTTGAAATCTATTTCAGCTCTGTGTCTTTCCAGAATATCTAGAGTTTCTTTGGCTTTTTTATGTTGCTTTTTATATAAATTATAAGAATCGTTCATATTAATTATAGATTAGCGGATGGCTAAAGTACTTAAAATATATTACATACATT
>CAIOTL010000100.1 GCA_903861155.1 uncultured Bacteroidota bacterium | reverse complement strand
TATGGAGCTTTTATCCTGCCCAAAATGCCAAAATAATCATATTGTAAAAAGCGGCGTCATCAACAGCAAACAAAGATATTTATGCAAAAAATGCAACTACTTTTTCACCGTCAACAAAATAGGAAAAAAAATAGATGATTACTACGTTACTAAAGCTTTACAACTGTATCTCGAAGGATTAAGTTATAGAGAAATTGAACGAATTATTGGGGTTTCACACGTTACTATTAGCAAATGGGTAAAGACATTTAATGTCAAAAAACCGTCTCATGCCAATTACCATCCTACCTATAAGATTTTTAATCACTTGGAACTAGTAGAATACTTAAAAAACAAGGAAAGACTATCAGGAGCCGGTATGATAATTACTGAGCTTGGAGACAAATTTATGCTAATAAAATGGGAGCGATTTAAGGATTAACTATATCACTTTACAATTAAATATATCATAATTTTATAATCGAATAAAAAATTAGAATTTGGCTGTGTTAAAACCAACCACTTTTACGAACCAAAATCAAATATATTATGAAAAATTTCTTTTTAATCCTTTTAGCAGGATTTTCTTTTTTAGGGGGATATTCCCAAACCGCAGTTGCACCTGCAGTTCCTCCAAATGACTATAGCGTTTCTTTATATGGATTTGTAAGATCCGATTACATTTTTGATTCCCGCAAATCGTTATCGACTCGAGAAGATCAGTTAAATCTTTATCCATTAGACGTTGTAAAAGATGCAAATGGCAAAGATATAAACGCTGTTGCTCAATCCAATTTTTTAGCCGTAACTTCAAGACTTGGCATAAAAGCAAAAGGACCAGATGTATGGGGAGCTAAAATGAGCGGAACTATTGAAGGTGATTTTTACGCCACAATAGAGGCAAATATTGGTTCCTTACGATTACGCCATGCATATGTAAATATGGACTGGTCTATAACCTCATTGACTTTGGGACAAACTTGGTATCCTACTTTTATTCCAGAAGTTTTTCCTGGTGTTGCTAATTTCAATACTGGTATTTTGTTTAACCCATTCGGATGGGCAACTCAAGTAAAATTAAAACAAGCTTTAAGTAAAGAAGTATCTATAACTGTCACTGCATACAAAGAAAGAGAATTTCCCGCCGCTGCCGTAACTAGTACAGCTTCGAATGCACCAACAATAAATAGCGTCTTACCTACTTTGAATGCGCAATTACAATACAAAGGAAAAAATGTGTTTTTGGGAGTTGGTTTTGAATACAAATCACTCCAGCCACTTACTGATAATGTAGCAATATCTGGAACTCCAAAACTAGTTTCTTCAGAAAAAGTAAACAGTTCTTCTGCTTTTGCTTACGGAAAATATGCAAATGATGATATCATTATTAAAGCATACGGAATTTCTGGCGGAAACTTGAATAACCTAGTTATGCTTGGCGGATTTACAGGAAATACAGTCGCTGGAATTCAGTCTTACAATCCAACAAAAACAACCGCTTTGTGGATTGACATTGCTGGCAATGGCAAAACATTCGCACCAGGCTTCTTCTTTGGTACAACAAAAAATGACGGATCAGGAAATGCCGCAGGAACTGCTGCCCAAATATATGGCAGAGGTACAACTGGATCCAGAGTCATAGATAATGTTTGGAGAGCTTCTGCAAGGGTGGATTTTAAGAAAAATAAATTTAGAGTTTCTCCAGAATTGGAATATACCGCTGCAACATGGGGAGATGCTGATTTATTTGGAAAAGCAACTACAAACAAAAAAGACGTAGGGAATTTTAGAACTATGGTTTCCTGTGTATATTCATTTTAAAATAATTTTAAACAACACTAAATATGACAAATAAATCAACAAAAGGAATTTGGAAAGTAATTTCCGCATCCTCAATGGGCACAATGATTGAATGGTATGACTTCTATATTTTCGGGAGTTTAGCCGTTGTAATTTCAACAAAATTTTTTCCTGCAGGAAATCCTACTGCAGCATTTTTGGCAACATTGGCAACCTTTGCCGTAGGATTTGTAGTTCGTCCGTTTGGAGCACTTTTCTTCGGAAGATTAGGCGATATTATTGGCAGAAAATACACCTTCATGGTTACATTACTATTAATGGGTGGCGCCACATTTTTGATAGGTTGTATTCCAAGTTATGAAACCATTGGATTTATGGCTCCAGTATTAATATTGATTTTAAGAATGCTTCAAGGCCTCGCTCTGGGTGGCGAATACGGTGGAGCGGCGACTTACGTGGCCGAACATTCTCCAATCGGACAAAGAGGCTATTGGACCTCCTGGATTCAAACTACCGCAACCGTGGGATTGTTTATTTCGTTGATGGTGATTTTAGCAACAAGAAATGTTCTTAGTCCGGAGCAATTTGATGCCTGGGGGTGGAGAGTTCCATTTTGGGTTTCGATTATATTGGTTGTAATCTCCTATATAATTAGAAAAAACATGGCTGAATCTCCTGTTTTTGCCAAAGTCAAAAGCGAAGGAAATACAAGTACAAATCCATTGAAAGAAAGTTTTGGAAATCGTTACAACTACAAATTTGTTTTATTGGCCTTATTTGGCGCTACTATGGGACAAGGTGTAGTGTGGTATACCGGGCAATTTTATGCTATGAGCTTTATGAAAACGGTAATGTCTATCGATTCCTCTCAAGTAGACACTTTACTGGGAATCGCATTAATCCTTGGAACTCCCTTTTTTATTGTTTTTGGTTGGTTAAGTGACAAAGTAGGAAGAAAATATATTATGATGGGCGGAATGTTATTGGCTATATTACTTTACAGACCCATATACAAAACTATGTATGAAACCACTTCGGTAAAAAACAAAACAGAAATTGTTGAAAAAACCACCCTTGTTGCTGAAATGAAAGAAAACAAGAAACAAACTATGGACTCCATCTATACCACAAACAAAGAATATACGGATGGAACCAAATTTCTTGAAGTAAAAACGGTATCTTTAGAGAACGGAAAAGCCGTAGTTGTTGATGGAAAATCAAAAACTGAAGTAAAAACAACCATCAACATTAACTGGCATGACAAATGGTGGCTGGTGTTGTTAGTTTTTGTTCAGGTAATATTTGTCACTATGGTTTATGGTCCAATTGCCGCGTTCCTAGTAGAAATGTTCCCTGCACGAATTCGATACACCTCAATGTCATTGCCCTATCACATAGGAAACGGAATATTTGGGGGATTGCTACCTGCCATATCCACGTACTTGGTAATTCACGGAAAAGATGCTGGCGATCCAGAGTTTTATCTTGAAGGACTTTGGTATCCAATAATCATAACCTCAGTATGTCTTGTTATTGGAATGGTTTACATCAAAAATAAAAATAAAAATATTCACGTCTAAAAAATAAATAACATGAATCAGTTAAAAAGAGCTTTAGGAATGGTATGGATAGCATTGGCAATTGCCGCCGCATATTTTTGCATCTTCCAATTTGGTTTGCCAAAATTCACCTCGGGCAAGCAAGAAGATTTAGTATTCGGGATAATTATACTTTTAGTACTTACACCTTTGATTGTCATTGGGCTGGGGACTTTTGGTTATTATGCCTTGATGGGAGAATATGATGAATCAAAACATTAAAAATTGAATTAAATTTAAAAAATATGCAATCTCTACATTTTTAAAGTAGAGATTGTGCATTTTTATTTCCAAATGAAAAAGAGACACGAACAAAAATTGATAATCCTTTCGATGCTAGCACTAATGGCATTGAATATGCCTCTTTTGCTATTGTTTGACAGTTCAAAACCGCTTTTTGGGTTTCCAATTATTTACATCTACATTTTCTCGATATGGCTCCTTTCAATTGCCATTACCTTTCTAATCATAAAAAAATATTATGAATAGTATTGGACTTTTGTTGATATTGGCAATCTATTTATCCCTTCTTTTTTACATTGCCTATTGGGCAGAAAAAAGGAACCATTCAAAATGGACAAACAACCCCTATATTTATTCGTTATCGTTGGCAGTTTATTGCACTGCCTGGACGTATTACGGAAGCATTGGCGTAGCAGCAGATTCTGGTTTAAGCTATTTGCCCATTTATTTGGGCCCCATTCTAATCATTCCAACTTGGATGATTATCCTCAAAAAAATTATCCGCATTTCGAGAGTCAATAAAATCTCGAGCATAGCCGATTTCATTTCCTTGCGTTACGGAAACAGCAGGTTTCTTGGAGCATTGGTTACTATAATATGCATTGTCGGAATTGTTCCCTATATTTCCCTGCAACTAAAATCCATTTCGGATACTTTTCATATTGTCACAAAAACACAGCCGAGTTCAAATATATTTATGGACACAACCACTTACGTCTGTATTGCCATGGCATTATTTGCATCCTATTACGGCACGCGCTATGTAGATGCATCCGAAAAAAGGCGCGGAATTGTTACCGCTGTCGCCATGGAATCAATCCTGAAACTCTTTTTCTTTCTGATTATCGGAGTCTATGTAACCTATTTTGTCTATGATGGTTTTGGCGACATTTATGACAAAGCCTCCGTTCTTGAAGGTTTTGCCAAAAAAAATTCTATGGGAGGCATCACAAATGGAATGAATTGGCTTTTTCTTTGCGTGCTGTCTTTATTCGCGATTTTCCTTTTGCCGAGACAATTTCATACCTCGATTATCGAAAACAACAAAGAAACACACATCAAAACCGCAATGTGGCTTTTCCCATTGTATTTGTTGCTATTCAATATTTTCGTTTTCCCGATTGCCTGGGGCGGGAATATACTTTTTCATGGAAAAAGCTTGAATTCCGACACCTATTCTCTGTTGATCCCACAGTTTTTCGAAAATAATTTTCTGATTGTTTTGGTATTTCTTGGCGGATTTTCAGCAGCAATATCAATGATTGTCGTTTCATCAATTACCTTGTCGATTATGTTGAGTAATAACCTGTTGATTCCTTATGGTTTCATCGGTTCCCTAAAAAATGTTTCGCAGGAAAAAAACAACAAACGAATCTTGAACAGCCGGAAAATAGGTATTTTTTCACTCATTATCTTGGCTTATGCCATTTATAAAATTTTCGTTTTAGAATATTCCTTGGTTTCCATTGGCTTAGTTTCATTCGTAGTTATTGCGCAATTAGCACCTTCCTTTTTTGGCGCTTTATTTTGGAGAAGAGGTTCTAATATCGGAGCCGTGACCGGAATTATCCTGGGTTTTTTGATTTCTTTTTACACCCTTTTGATTCCGTATGCCATTGGCATTTCAAAATTTTCAAGCCGTTTTATTCAGGAAGGACCTTGGGGAATTGCTCTGCTAAAACCATTTCAACTATTCGGATTGGATTATTTAGATCCTATTCCACATGCTTTTTTCTGGAGTTTGTTTTTCAACGCAATGAGCTATTTAGCCATTTCGGTAAGCTTTAAAGGAAATTATCGAGAACGCAATTATGCCGAAATGTTTGTCGATATCGAAAAATACATCACGAATCACGAGGACGCTTTTGTTTGGAAAGGAACAGCCTACGTTTCGGATATTCAAAAAGTTTTACGTCGGTTTCTTGGTGAAGAAAGAACAAAACGGGCACTCACCATTTTTAGCCTGAAATACAACGTTGACAAAGACGCCACTATGGCCGATGCACGATTTATCAAGTTTGCCGAGAATTTATTGACGGGACATATTGGCACAGCTTCCGCCAAGATTTTAATCTCCAACGTGATCAAAGAAGATAAGATTTCGTTGCCCGAAGTTTTACGAATTCTCGAAGAATCCAAAGAAAACATTATTGTAAACAAAAAATTGACGGAAACTTCAAACGAATTAAAAAAAATATCCGATCAGCTAAAAAATGCCAATCAGGAACTCGTCAATAAAGATATCCAAAAAGATGAATTTCTCGACACAGTAACCCATGAATTGAGAACACCAATCACCGCAATCCGTGCGGCAAGCGAAATCCTATATGAAGATCAAGAAATTCCTAATGAATTGCGAAAAAAGTTCTTGCAAAATATCATTTCAGAATCAGACCGATTGAACCGTTTGATAGACAAAATTCTGGATTTGGAGAAATTCGAAACCGGAAAACAAAAAATTTATCTTTCTAAAAATAATATTTCCAAAACCATAAAAAAAACATTGGAATCCTTGCAACAACTAGCTAAAAATAAAACCATTAGCTTAGAATTTCAAGATGAATTCAAAGAAATAAAAGCATTTTATGATGAAGAACGAATCCTACAGGTTGTCCATAATTTGCTTTCAAATGCGATAAAATTTTGCCCAGAAACAAAGGGAGTAATCTCCATTAAAGTAAAAGAAAACAAGGAAGAAGTTGAAGTCAGAATCCATAATAATGGGAAAGGAATCGAGAAGGAAGATTTTGAAGCTGTTTTTGATAAATTTTATCAATCAAGAAACCAGAATGTCAAAAAACCCATAGGAAGCGGATTGGGACTCTCCATTTGCAAGCAAATTATCGAGCATCATAAAGGAAAAATTTGGGCCGAAAATACCCAAAAAAGTGGCGTTACATTTATATTCACATTACCTAACTACAATACAAACGAAAATAATCATAAATGAAAAAGATTTTAATTGTAGATGACGAGCCCAACATTGTAATGGCGCTGGAATATAGTTTCAAAAAGAATAATTTTGAAGTTTTTATTGCCCGAGATGGTCAGGAAGCATTGGATATTTTAAAAATTCAACTTCCCGATGTGATTATTCTCGATGTAATGATGCCAATGGTAGATGGTTTTGCCACCTTGGAACAAATAAAAAAAGAGGAACGATTACGTCATTGCAAGGTTGTTTTCCTTTCGGCAAAAAACAAAGAAAAAGACATAAAAAAAGGACTTTCCCTTGGTGCAAATTTATATGTTGTCAAGCCATTTTCTGTCAAGAAATTAGTAGAACAAGTAAATGAATTGATTCCGTAATTTAAATTTTCCAATAAAATGAATTATAAAGATTTTTATGCAAAAAGTATTGAGCAACCCGAAGAATTTTGGGCTGCACAAGCGAATGCAATCGAATGGTATAGCAAACCGGAAATCATTTTATCGAATGACGAAAATGGATATCCGATTTGGTACAAAGATGGAGAATTGAACATTTGTTATTTGGCATTAGACAAGCATATTCAGGATGGTTATGGCGAGCAAACCGCCATTATTTATGATTCACCAGTTACCCAAACCATAAAAAAATATTCCTTCAATGATGTAAAAACCGAAGTGGCAAAACTTGCCGGTGGGATGCAATCTCTAGGTTTAAAAAAAGGAGACCGAGCCATAATTTATATGCCTATGATTCCTCAGGCAGCCTTTGCAATGCTCGCTTGTGCCAGAATTGGAGTAACACATTCGGTAGTTTTTGGCGGTTTTGCTCCACATGAATTAGCAATACGAATCGATGATTGTACTCCAAGAGTCATTCTAACTGCATCCTCTGGGATTGAAATAGACCGATTAATTTCCTATAAACCTTTGGTGGATGAAGCAATCGAATTGGCCTCTCACAAACCCAAAAAAGTTGTGGTTTTCAACAGAAAACTGGGATCAAGAGTGCCATTCAAAAAATATGATGTCGATTATGATGCATTGGTATATGGTTCAGATGAAACCCCTTGCGTTCCCGTAAACTCAACCCATCCATTATACGTTTTATATACTTCGGGAACCACCGGAAAACCAAAAGGAATTGTGAGAGATACTGGCGGTTATGCATCGGCACTAAAATTTTCGATGCACTATATTTATGGTGCAAAAGTAGACGAGGTTTTTTGGGCTGCTTCTGATGTGGGTTGGGTCGTTGGCCACAGTTTTATAGTTTACGGACCATTAATCAATCGTAACGCAACGATAATTTTTGAAGGCAAACCTATTAGAACTCCTGATTCGAGTACCTTTTGGCGAATTATTGACGAACATAGGGTAAATATTATGTTTACTGCTCCAACAGCCATTCGAGCTATAAAAAAAGAAGACCCAGAAGGTGAATTCATAAAACAATATGATTTAAGTGCATTAAAAACACAATTTTTAGCAGGAGAACGTTGTGACATCGCCACTTTAGAATGGTATTTAAAACATATTCCTGTTCCCGCAATCGACCATTGGTGGCAAACAGAGTCAGGCTGGCCGATGGTTTCAAATATGATTGGAGTTGAAAACGCCGTTGTAAAACATGGTTCTGTTGGAAAAGCAGTTTGTGGTTATAATATTAAAATATTTGGCGAAAATGGAACAGAATTAGGACCAAATGAAGAAGGTTATGTAGTAGTAAAATTACCTTTGCCACCCGGAACTTTACTTGATTTGTGGAATGATAATCCGAGGTTTAAAGCAGGCTATTTACAAAAATTTCCGGGTTATTATTTTTCAGGTGATGGAGGATTTAAGGATGAAGATGATTACATTTACATCACAGGAAGGGTTGATGATGTAATCAATGTTGCGGGACACCGCCTTTCGACAGCCGAAATGGAAGAAATTGTTGCTTCTCATCACTCGGTTGCAGAGTGTGCCGTGATAGGAATTAACGACGAATTGAAAGGGCAAACTCCGCTGGCTTTGGTGGTAACCAAACTAGGAGAAGATATTGAACATTTTCAATTAGAACAGGAAATAGTTAAATTAGTCCGTCAAAAAATTGGGGCGGTTGCCTCGCTGCGAAATGTAGTAATTGTAGAGCGTTTGCCAAAAACTCGTTCAGGGAAAACCCTTCGGAAACTAATGCGAAGCATTGCCGATGGCGAAAACTACCAAATTCCTTCTACCATAGATGATCAGAGCATTGTGGACGAAATTATTGGAGTACTGAAAAAATATGAAATAGGAGTTTATAATAATACGAATTAAAAAAATAGAATAGATATGAGTTACTATAAAATAGAAAATTTAGAACAATATTTCAAGCATTACAACAAATCAGTACGTGAACCGAGAAAGTTTTGGGGAAAAATAGCTTCCGAAAACTTTACCTGGTATCAAGAATGGGAAAAAGTTATGGAGTTTGATTTGGCCGAAGCCAAAATTGAATGGTTCAAAGGAGCAAAAGTCAATATCGTGAAAAACTGTCTTGACCGGCATCTTGCCAAAAGAGGTGATAAAACAGCCATCATTTTTGAACCAAATGATCCTAAGGAGGAAGCACAACATATTTCATATAACGAATTGTATTTTAGAGTCGCAAAAATGGCAAATGTACTCGTTGATCAAGGCGTAAAAAAAGGGGACCGAGTTTGTATTTATTTGCCAATGATTCCGGAATTGGCGGTTTCCGTCTTGGCTTGTGCGAGAATCGGAGCAGTACATTCAGTTGTTTTTGCTGGATTTTCTTCAACTGCAGTAGCAACAAGAATTAATGACAGCGATTGCAAAATGGTCATCACATCAGATGGAGGATTTCGCGGCAACAAGTCAATCGACTTGAAAGGAATTATTGATGAAGCATTGACAAATTGCCCAGGTGTGGAAACAGTTTTAGTAGCCAAAAGAACAAATACTCCCGTGATAATGAAAAATGGTCGTGACCAATGGTTGCAACCTTTATTAGACATAGCTTCGGATAATAATGTCGCCGAAATTATGGATGCCGAAGATCCGTTGTTCATTCTTTATACCTCGGGTTCAACAGGAAAACCAAAAGGAATGGTGCATACCACCGCAGGTTATATGGTTTACACCGCTTATACCTTCAAGAATGTTTTCAACTATGAAGAAAATGACATTTTCTGGTGTACTGCAGATATTGGCTGGATTACCGGACATTCCTATATTTTATATGGGCCATTATTAAATGGCGCCACAACCATAATTTTCGAAGGCGTCCCTTCCTATCCGGATTTTAGCCGTTTTTGGGAAGTTATAGAAAAACATAAAGTTACCCAGTTCTATACTGCGCCAACAGCCATTCGAGCCTTGGCAAAAGAAAATTTAAAATACGTTCAAAAATACAAGTTGGAATCTTTGAAAGTTATCGGTTCCGTTGGCGAGCCTATCAATGAGGAAGCTTGGCACTGGTACAATGACCACGTGGGTGGCAAGCGATGTCCTTTAGTCGACACCTGGTGGCAAACCGAAACTGGTGGGATAATGATTTCGGCAATTCCGTTTGTAACACCAACAAAACCAACGTATGCTTCCTTGCCATTACCGGGAATTCAACCTGTTTTGATGGATGAAAAACGAAATGAAATTGAAGGCAACCAAGTTACAGGAAGTTTGTGCATCAAATTTCCTTGGCCGGGAATCGCAAGAACCATTTGGGGCGATCACAAACGCTATAAAGAAACTTATTTTAGCGCTTTTCCTGGAAAATATTTTACCGGCGATGGCGCATTACGTGACGAAGTGGGCTATTACCGTATTACGGGTCGTGTAGATGACGTGGTAATTGTTTCCGGACACAATCTTGGAACCGCGCCAATTGAAGATGCGATAAATGAACATCCAGCAGTTGCCGAAAGTGCCATTGTAGGCTTTCCACACGATGTCAAGGGAAATGCTTTGTATGGTTTTGTAATCTTGAAAGAATCGGGGGAATATCGCGACAGAGAAAATCTTACTAAGGAAATCAATCAACACGTTTCGGATCACATTGGACCAATTGCTAAATTGGATAAAATACAATTTGTTTCAGGTTTACCCAAAACACGTTCAGGTAAAATTATGCGTCGAATTCTTCGCAAAATAGCCGAAGGCGATTTCTCTAATTTTGGAGACACCACTACTTTATTGAATCCCGAAATTGTGGATGAAATTAAAGAGGGTAAATTGTAAAAATATCTTCTTTTTAAATAATAAAGGCTGCCCCGAAGGCAGCCTTTACTTTTTGTAACAAATTCAAGATTATCTAAACTAGTATAAATCCCCTTTTAAAGGTATTGAAAAGCAACTATCACCCAGTTCAATTGCCAGATATACTATTATAATTCTAAACTGAATCTATATTCAGTCTATAAAAAATAATAATAGTTTAGAGTTAGTATAGACTCACTATAAAGTCACTATAGAGACACTATGAATTTAACAGGTGTAAAACTGCCTTAACCGATGCTTTGTTCAGGATAAAACAGGAATTAGAATTCCTATTTCAAATAGGATGTAATGGAAGATGTTAAAAAAGTAAAAGTTGTCTTTCGGACAGGCTTTTACATTATTGCTAAAGACTTCACCAGAATTGTGATTTGTCATTTCGGCGTCAAGGAGACCCGAGTTCTGCTCGTATAGGAGGAGCAAATTGCATAACAAGGAGCAACAAATGAGATAGCTTCGTTCCTCGCAATGAAAAAACAATAAGAATTTTTTTTCTGTATAATTAAAGCCTAGAGCTAAAAAAACTAATTGTGTTTTACCAAAAAAAATCCCTTACAGCAAATACCGTAAGGGATTAATTCAATTTAAAAGTAGTTTAGTTTTTTATTAACTTAACAGTAGAAGACCCATTTGCAGTTGCAACTTTTGCAAAATAAGTACCTTTTGAAAGGCTAGAAGCATTAACCGAAACATCATTTGATGAAGTTGTTTTGGCATAAACTGATTTTCCTAAGATATCAAAAACTTGTACTGAAGTGATTTTTTCATTTCCAGCAGTAATATTCCAAGAGTTTTGAGTTGGATTAGGATAAGCGCTAAAACTTGAAGCATTAAAGCTTTTAACAGCTAAAGAAGAAGTGAAACTATAAGCTCTTGTTGATATATTAACCGCTACATTATAAGTCCCTGCAACTGTAGGTAAATTATTACCTGTTGCTGGACCTGCAGGCCATAAATCACCACCCCAGTTTACACCCCAAGCATTATTTAGACGGAATTTTGCTCCTCCACCTGATACTGCAGTTGTAACTACAAGATTGGCTAAAGTATAGTTTGTACCATCAACGGTTGACAATTGGTGAGCATCAATCTCTCCAACAGCTCCTGTAGGCCATCCACCAACAGCTTCACCAACAATAGCAATTGTATTTAAGCTAAAGCTGTATGCTCCGGTAGTTCTGTTAAATGTAGCATCATAATTACCAACAGTTGCAGGAATATTATTACCCGTTGTAGGACCAGAAGGCCATAAGTCCCCACCCCAGTTATTATTCCAACTATTATCTTGACGAAATTTTATTGGTCCAGTTGTTAAGGGAACACCAGCTAAAGTATAAGTAATTCCATCTGTTGTTGCCATTGCCACTGGATCAATTTCTCCAACAGCTCCTGTTGGCCATCCTCCTGTTGTTCCCGCACCAACAATAGCTATTTTAGGAAAAGTAGCAATAGCAAAAGTATAAGCACCAGTCAAATAATCGAAGGTTACATCATAGTCGATTCCTGTTGTAGTTACAGGAATTAAATTGCCTACTGTATCTGCGATTCCAGTTGGAAATGATCCAGCAGGAACTGCAGGACCGTATAAAGTACCATTTATGTCAAACACTACATTTCCAGGTACAAGAGTAACTTTTTTGCTGCTGTATTGTTTTCCATTAGCTGTTGTCATAATCACAGGACTTGCACTCACACCTGTACCAGAAATTTTGATAACTGCATTAGGTGTTCCCGGTGTAAAAGACCATGAATTTGTTGACAAAGTGAAAGTAACATTCCAAACCCCACCTGGGCATTGAATATTAGGACCATTTGCCGCTGGACTCGCATTTGTATCTGAAGGCCACCCAGTGTCTGTAGACAAAGCTGGTCCCCAACCATGAGTGTTAATTCCTGAAATAGTACATGCAGTATCCCAGCAGTGATTGGCACGAAATTTAATCTGTCCAGCGGTGAATTGCATATCTACAGCGGTATAGACATTACCATCAGTTGTTGACAAATCCGTATCAGTAGCCCAATCTGCACCTGGAGATCCTGGTCCAATCAAAGAAATTACGTTAAATGCTGATGAAGCTGTAGGTTTAGCATTACCGCTGATGCTTATTAAAAAGACTGCGATAAATAAATAAAATAATTTTGTTTTCATAATTAATATTTTTTTTAGATTAATATCCTATAAATATATAAAAAATTGATACATAAAAAACAGATAATCAAAATAATATGAAACTACCACGTTTTCGTGTTAATAACATTATTCCCTTCTTAGCCCGTTGAATACTATTTTTTTTCAATAATTATAGGAAACTTACCTCAATTTAAAAAAAAAGCTGTCTTTAAAGACAGCCTTTTTTTATTGAATAAAATGCGTTCTATTGTTTGATAAGCTTCATCACTTTAACTTCGTTATTTTCGTTAAGTGCTTTTACAAAATAAATCCCTTGATCCAATCCACCAACATTAAATTGATAGTCTTTGGATTGGGAGGCATTGAAAGTCTTCACGAGTTGCCCGCTAATAGAATAAATTTCGACTTTAGAGGTATTCGCATTTATGGTGAAATAAGTTGAAGTTGGATTTGGATATAAATGTACTTCTTGCGAAAGTCCGAAATTTGTCATGCCTAACGTTGAAGGCTTGTTTCCGTATATTCTAAAATCTCCAGCAGCAATTAATAATGTGGCATTTACGTCAGTAACATTTATGGATGTGTTATCCATTAAGTTATACCATGTTCCGGCATAAGGGAAACTTGGCACTAGGCTTTGATCAACGATATCAAGATTAGAAAGAATAACAACATTCTGTAGTTGATTTGATGCCAAAGTATTGTCCCAAATATATATTTTTGGAGTCAATACCGTTGCCCCTGAAGTAATCGAATAACTTCCTTTGAATACTGGTTCTGTAATTTTTAAATTAATCATTTTAGACCAGTCAGCATAGATTTTATTTCTATTGGTATCGCCAAGCCAGTTACTCGCCCATTGGGGTTGTGGTTTTGTAGCCAATTTACAATCCCCTGGAATTGAATCGTAATCAGTATTTACGGTTCCATCACTGCAAGTGAAAATGGAATTATTCATTCCTAAATCGGCAAAATGCCAAATCATTTTTGGTCCTGGAACAAGAATGGAGACCGCTCCAATGGCAGACATTCTAGAAAGTGCCGTGTTTAATGTTTTTACATTATAATTAGTATTGCTGTTTCCAAAGGTAACGGCACTGTACATCAATCTTTCCTTGTCGTGGCTTTCTGGATAACCCATTACTCTGTTTGCTAAAAAACCAGAATGAGCAAGGCTTCCAATTCGAGTAATGTCGGTATTTGTATTATAGCCCATCAACAATTGCGAATAAGCAGTGGTCATTTCACCCCACATCATAACCCCTTTACTTGGCGTTTCATTTAATCTATAATTTGCCCATTGTTGCTCTTCAGAATCAATTCCTAAATGCTCGAAAATAGCGTAATGAGTTGGATCTAAACCCCAAGAATAATCAACATAATCCTTCAAAATGGCCACCCTGTCGGCTTGGTATGCATTGGTACATGCATCCTGTCCGCCAGCTACGGTTGATGGGCAAGCTTGAGTAAATCCTTTGGTTAAATCCCAACGGAAACCGTCAATATGAAATTCCTGTATCCATTGTTTGACAACCCTTTTTACATAATATTTTGTAAAAAGCGAACTATGATTTAAGTCATTTCCCACGCCATAACTATGGGTTGCGGATACGTTGAAATAAGGATTATCGGCAGCTGCCCCCCCCCAACCTGAACCCGTAGGGTCGTTCATCCACATTCTTACCATCGGATTTCTTCCAAAAGCATGGTTCAATGCTACGTCAAGAATTATAGCAATCCCGTTTTGATGGCATAAATCAATGAACTCTTTTAATTTATTGGCTGTGCCGTAAGCTTTATCTAAGGCCAAATGAAAATCAGTATTGTAACCCCAGCTTTCATTGCCTTCAAATTCCATTACTGGCATTAATTCGATGGCATTTACTTTAAGGTTTTTGAAATAATCAATTCGGTCTATTAAATTCTGAAAACTTCTATTGCCATCAAAATCTCTAACTAAAACTTCGTAAACCACTAGATTTTCTTTTGGCGGTTTTACAAAATTGGTCGTTGCGGCACTCCAGTTGTAAGGAGTTTGTCCCGTTTGCAATACCGTAACTTCGGTAACTGCTCCAGCCGGAAAAGCAGGAAGATTAGGATAATTAACTGGTGAAATAGTAGGGTCATCAAAAGGAGACAATACCAGCGTTGAAAATGGATCGGCTGTTTTAACCAAAACTGGAGACCCTGAAATAGGCGCTAAAACGGTTACCCAATATTGATAGGAATTGATTGCACCGGGCGTCAATCCTGTTAGTTCTAACCAAAATTTTCCTGTAATTGGATCTTTTGCCATGGCATAACTTCCGTCAGGAATGTAATTATTGAAACTACCAGCCACATATACAAAATCTTTCCCTGGAGCGGTAAGCACTAATGTGGCTTTTGTGGGATCACCAGCATTGTAATTGATTCCATCTTCGAGTCCAGAAGGCATAGTACTGGTAACCGTATTTGGATTTACAATTACCGAAAACTTTTCTGAAAAAGTAGTGCTTCCTTGTGTAATTTGCAAAACATAACTTTTGTTGGCAACAATATTCGTATCCGTATAAGAATAGGTAGCACCATTAAAAGTATTAATACTTGTTCCATTTGCCAATAAATTATAATCGGCATTTCCACTTGTATTAGTAGCTGCAATAGTTAAACTACTTCCTGAACTAATAATGGTTGTACTATTTAAAGCAGGCGCAGTAAGTGTTGCTTGAAAAGCTCCAACATTTAGAAAGATATCTGGCGATGTTTGAAGCGTTCCTGTGGCATTTCTAAATACGACACAAATTTCAGTAATTGAACTTGCAAGGGGGACCCCAAAATAAGTATATAAATCAGGGGTAAGATCTAATTTATAAGTAGTTCCAGATACTAAAGTCAAAAGAGGCGCATTAGTAGTTGCCCAAACACCCTTAGTGTTTGACCATCGTACGCCATTCACTGTCACTCCAATATGCGCATAAATTGCAGTTGTACTTGCTAATGGAGTACCTGTTTTATTGAAATTAATGGTAACAGCGCCAGCTGCGATTGCAGGGGATGGCGTAGTGGTAGTTTGGGCAAAACTTCCAGATGCTATAAGCAAAAATAAAAAAATTATTTTTTTCATATCAAAAATATTAAATACCAAAAGGCTGTTCTTTTTGAACAGCCTTTTGGTAAAAGATTACTATCTATTATTGTTTCACAAGAGTATACGAATAATTTCTAGGACTACTTAAGTCTAACGTAACCAGGTATGTTGCCGCCGTGGTACCTGGCAACAGAATATCTTTCCCATTATAACTCATCGTAGTTCCAGCAAAATCTACTCCTACTTTTGTTGCATCAAATCCTCCTAAAATTAAAGTCGAAGCTGTATTTCTAAACTTAATTGCTTTACCACCAGCCAGAACAATTGTAAGAGTCCATTTATTACTTGCTACATCAAAAATCATTTTTTTATTTGCCGATGATGGAAAAGGTTTTGCTAGACCAAATATACCCCATTCACTAGGTGTAACAGAATATGTCATTTTTGTTCCAATGTCAGCTTTTATCATATAAAAACCAGCTGTTGTAATATTGATGGCACTACCATTCAATACGATAGCTCCACTACCATTGTCTCCATAATAGGGATTTGTTCCTTGATACGTATTTTGTACTGAAGTATAAAATTTATAGCTTCCAGGCACCAAATAGGCATATCCTTCACAGTCTGTTGTAAACAAACCAGAAGATATCATTTTTGGAGCATTTGCAGGATCATCTCCAACTTTTGTAAAAGCTAAAGCTGATTGTGCAAACGGAGTCACTTTTGCAGAAAGTACATTAGAATATTGAATTAAAGGGTAAAAACCAAGCCCAAAAGTAGATTTTATTCTAATATCAATATCTGCAGGGGCATCTGGTAAAAACCCATTCGCTAAAAGTATAGAGTTTAAATACCCCTCTTTCCAAATGTAAGTTATGGCAGGAGAACTAGGGCTGGCAGTTATCGGATTTGCAAAACTAGTTCCACTTTTAGCTATTTCCACAACATAAGTAGAAGGTATGCTTGCCACTCCATTGTCGGCCATATCCCAAGTTAAAGTTACCACATCAACATCACCATTCACAGGTGATAAAACATAAGGACCTGCTGGTGTCATCGGATGTAGAACCAAACCCTTAGCTACCGCAACCACTTTTGTATCGGTAGTACACGAACCTATTGCAAGAAGCAAAAAGGCAAAAATTGTTGTTTTTAAAATATTTTTCATTGTTTATATTTTTAATATCAATAACCAGGGTTTTGCGTTAGGTTTGAATTTGTATTTATTTCAGATTGTGGAATTGGATATAATTTGAATTTATCATCAATGCTAACACCAGACTGAACATTTCCTTTCCATTCCCAGTTATAAGAACTTCCAGTATATTTCCCAAAACGGATTAAATCCTGTCTTCTGTGACCTTCCCAATACAATTCTCTAGCTCTTTCGTCTAATACAAACTGAGGAGTCAAATCTGATGCAGAAATTTGCGCTGCATTAGCTCGTGTTCGTAATACGTTCACATAACCCACTGCAGATGAAACTGACGCACCAGCAACTCCGTTTGCGGCTAATTCTGCATACATTAAGTATACATCGGCCAATCTAAACATAGGAAAATCAGTATCCGGAAAATCTGAATTACTGCCATCTGCTCCCGTAGAAGTCTTATTCGTGTACTTAATTACTTTTAATCCGCCATTGGGAAAAAAGTTTGAAGCCGTTGGTATGCTTAATGTTCCCTGAGTCTTGTAGAAAAGAGCTCTTTGGTCAGCTATCCCTTTTAAATCTGGAAACAAACCCGCAAATTCTTTTCTTCCCACAAGACCAAACCATCCTGCGGTAATCCCTAGGTCAGCATTCCAGGCACCACAAGCTGCATGAACCAAGTAAGCTGTTCCTCCGTAACTTTTTGTTTTGATACCATCAAATCGAATTGGAAAAATAATCTCGCTTTGAACCGCTGGTCTGTCATTGTCTGCCATAAACAAATTGCTATAGGGAACATTGGCAATGCTATACGGAGAGGCAATGATTTCATTGATAGCAGCAAGTGCTTCAACGTCTCTATTTACCGTAGTATATACCTTTGAGTTCAAATACAATTTGGCTAACAACATTTTGGCTCCTATTTTATCCACTCTACCATAATCATTTGTTTTGGCAGCTTTTAGATCTGCATCAATGGCAATCATTTCTTTGACTAGATAGTCGAAAACAAATACCCTGTCTTTCTCTACTGGTTTTTCACCCACAAGATTGTCTTCGGTTGCAAAAGCCACTTTTCCAAATAAGTCAATGGCATGATAATAAGACAATGCTCTTAAAAATCTAGCCTCTGCCCTGAAAACTTTAACATCAGCCTGCAAAGTCGTGCTTACACCCCTAGAAGTTAATTTGGCTGGAGTTGATTCGCGCAAAAATTCGTTGGCCAAACCTACTTGATAAAAGGCTCTTGAATAAAATGCAGTCACATATACGTTATCTCTATTCCACGTTTGTGTATTCAAATCTGGTATTGTAGGATCTCCCCAAGCTATCATTGCCTCATCAGTTGGAAGTTCCTGAAGTTGCCAAAAGCCTCTTAAATATTGCCCAAATCCTTCGTCTACACCTTGAATATCAGCATTTCCTGCAGGCCCTACTTGGCCGGTTAGCGACAGTCCCGCATATATCTTGGCTAAAAATTCTATATAGGAATTTGGATCAGCATAGAACTTTTCAGAACTAAAAACACTGTCGTCTTTTGGATATACATTCATGTCATTTGAACAACCGGCAAAGATCATAACCAAGCCTATAAATGCAAACAACTTAATTTTTATTGATTTTATTTTTTTCATGATATTTAAAATTAAAAATTGAAGTTTAAACCTAACAAATACATTCTGGCATGAGGGTAGACAGCATTATCAATCCCTCCAAATATTTCTGGATCTACTCCCTTGTATTTCGTAAACGTCAATACATTTTGAACGCCTGTATATAGCCTTAAACTTGATGCCATTACTCCTAGTGGTTTATCAAACAAATACCCTAATGTTACGTTGTCTAATTTCAACCATGAGGCATCTTTAATGTAATAATCGCTTTCTTGGCGTTTTTGACTAAACAGTGAAGTGCTAAAATCGACAGGAGCATTGTTAACCGCACCAGGATTATTATCCGCAATTCCTTGCGATACAAAAGCCCTGCTTGCACTTACATTGTCATAAACATAGTTGCCAAGACTTGCCCTCCAAGCCATAGAAAAATCCCATTTTTTGTAGTTATAATTGGTCATAAATCCAAAAGTGTAATCTGCATCTGGTTTATGAAATTGATACTTGTCTGCATCGTTTATAACCCCATCGTGGTTTCTATCAACATAAGCTCCGTCAATAGGGTGTCCATTCGGACCATAAACTTGTTGGTAAACCCAAAAAGAATTAGGAGCTAGCCCTTCTGTATAAGTTTGAACATTCACATTTAGTCCTAAATTTCCTTGAGGATAATTGTATCCATCTAAATTTACCACCTTTCTATTGTTGTAAGCCACATTGAAATTAAAACTCAAATTAGAATTGTCAGTTTGTATGGCTTTATAATTCAATCCAAACTCAACCCCTTTGCTATCCAACTCACCAATATTCGCCGGCCCCTGCGTTCTAAAGTTCTGCAAGGCTCCTTCATTCACAACAGCAAACAAGTTAGTAGTGATTTTTTGATAAACATCTAAAGACCCTGACAATTTGTTATTGAATAATCCGAAATCTAATGCCAAATTATAGGTGGCGGTTTGTTCCCATTTCAAATTTGCATTGTAACCCTCTGGTCTTGCCAATAAGTAAAAAGTATCACCAAAAGGATAGGTCGCTCCAGAATTTGCGGTACTTAAGGTATATCTTTTGAAGTAATCATAAGCTGCGGGAATGTTTTGTTGTCCTGTTACCCCCCAACCCAATCTTAATTTTAAATCGTTGATTGTTTTGGAGTTTTTAAGGAAGTCTTCGCTGGAAACTTTCCAAGCTATGGCAACTCCAGGAAAATTACCCCATCTGTTTTGTTGAGAAAACCGCGAAGTTCCGTCATGTCTGAAATTCAAGGTCACCAAGTATTTGCTGTTATAATCAAGGTTCAATCTCGAATAATACGCCTGCAAATTAACGCTTGGTTGCGTTGAGGTCTTAAAATTTGCAACTGCCAATAATGTATTTCCGGAGGTATAACTTTGATCTTCGAAGTTTTGATAGGAATATCCTGCGGTCAAATCCACTTTAAATTTCCCAAAAAGGTGGCCGTAGTTTAAATACCCATCTAAAAGTTTATTTTGGGTGTGGGACCAATAATTCGTATTGGATCCAAGCAAAGCAGTTCCATTCATTCCGCTTCTGGCATTTGCGTCAGTGATGTCAATTCCTGTTCCGTTATTCGTATCTACTCCACCATTTACAACTCCTTTTAAATCTTCGAAAAAGGGAAGTTTATATTCCAATTGAACATTTCCAAAATACCTGTTTTTTACGTCACGATTTTGCCTTTGTTCCAGTAATGCCAAAGGATTTGCTGGGCCATAAACGGTATAAGGACCAGTCCCTGAATAAGTCTCTCCGTAACCACCAAAAGGAGAATTAGCTACATAAACGGGCAAAGTTGGGTTGTAAGCAATTGCAGAAGAAATAGCTCCTTCGTTAGCATATCTGTTTTTTTCAACGGAATAATTAGCATTGACTTCCACCTTTAAATGATCTTTAAAAAACGAAGGAGTCAAGGATAAGCCCGCTGTCTCTCTGTCATAGGTTGAAGTTGTCAAAACACCAGATATATTAGTAGAACTTACAGATAATCGAGTTGGGATTGCTTTCAATAAATTACCTCTTATCGACAAGTTATTACTGGCTGTTAGTCCGTCTTTAAAAATCACTTTTTGCCAATCGGTATTGTTGGTACCTAAAAGAGACACACGATCCGGTACAAATGTTTGAACAATTGTTCTAAAAGAATCCGCAGAATAAACATCCACTTTCTTCGCAAGGGTATTTACCGTTGTCATTGAATTAAATGAAAATTGAATTCCGTCGCTTTTAGAGCCCTTTTTGGTTTTTATCAAAATAACACCATTGGCCCCTCGGGATCCATAAATGGCGGTAGCCGAAGCATCCTTTAATATCGAAAAAGATTCGATGTCGTTCGGGTTGATTGACGAAAGCCCTTTATCAACCGGCAAACCATCAATTACCACCAAGGGGTCATTCGAGGCAAACAATGAAGATCCCCCACGTATTCTAATCGCAGCTCCATCTCCAGGCCGCCCTCCTTGGGTCACAACAACCCCAGCAACTCTACCATTAATCAGATTCTCAGTATTAGTAATAGCTCCTTTATTAAAGTCTTTAGCAGTAATTACGGCGACTGAACCTGTCGCATCCTTCTTTTTCACGGAACCGTACCCTACTTGAACTACAACTTCTTTTAGTTCATTGGCATCCTCTGCAAGACTTACCGTTATTTCTTTTTGTCCATTATACGTAATTACGGAATTCTTGTATCCCACAAAAGAAACAACGATTTTGTCGCCTTTTTTAACTTTTGGTAATTTGAATTTTCCGTCAAAATCTGTTGAAGTCCCAACTGTAGTTCCTTGAACAACTACATTAACACCTGGAATAGGCTGATTCGTTTTTGAATCTAAAACAGTACCTCCTATAGTGTCTTGTGCAAGAACACTTAAAGGCAGAAATAGAAATAAAAATAACAACTTTTTATAAATTGTTTTCATACTTTTTGTTTAAATTAATTTGGTTTTTGTTCGGTTTTTATTTGATTTACCTTTACTTCGAAGTATAAAATTAAGTAAATTTTAACGCTTCCGACAAAGGTACTTCTTAAATAGGTTACGAAAACGTGGTAGTGTTGAAAACTTTCCTTTTTATTAAATATTATTAGGTTAATATTGCCATTATTTAAATAATATTTTATCTTTATTACGAAAATGATTTTATCAGATGACATTATGAAAAAGAAAATAACCCTAAAACAAATTGCAAGAGAACTAGACGTCTCTATTTCGACCGTTTCAAAATCTTTGAGAAACAGTTTGGAAATTGGAGAAGAAACCAGACTCAAAGTACAGGCTTTTGCTAAGTTTTACCACTACAAACCCAATAACATTGCGCTTAGTTTAAAAAATAGGAAAACAAAAACTATCGGAATTATTATTCCCGAAATCGTACACCATTTCTTTTCCACAGTTATCAACGGAGTCGAGCAAATTGCCAACGAAAACGGGTATAGCGTCATCATTTGTCTTTCGGACGACTCCTTTGACAAAGAGGTACTTAACATGGAAATGCTTGCCAATGGAAGCATCGACGGATTTATTATGTCGCTCTCTAAAGAAACACAACAGAAAAAAGATTTTCATCACATCATCGAAGTAATCAACCAAGGCATGCCAGTAGTCATGTTCGACAGAGTAACCGACGATATTCAATGCGACAAAGTAATTATCGACGATGAATTGGCTGCCTATGAAGCCGTTAAAAGTTTGATTGATAAAGGAAGAAAAAAAATTGCATTGGTGACAACCGTCGATTATGTAAGTGTTGGCAAACTTCGAACTGACGGTTATACCAAAGCATTGTTGAATAATGGATTGACTTTCGATGATAACTTGATTATTAAGATTGAAAATGTTGACAGTTGCGAAATAAAAATCAGCAAATTACTCGAAGACAAAGCCATTGACGCCGTTTTTGCCGTAAACGAATTATTTGCTGTCACGATTATCAAAATCGCCAATAAAATGGGATTAAAAATTCCCGAAGATTTAGCCGTAATCGCTTTCACTGACGGAATTATCTCCAAATATTCAACCCCAACCATCACAACCGTAACCCAGAACGGAATAGAAATGGGAAATGTGGCAGCAAAAATTCTCATCGAAAGATTAGAATCCGAAGAGGAAGAATTGGAAGAAAATCAAGAAGAAATATACAAAACCGTCGTAATTGAAACGCATCTGATAGAAAGAGAATCAACAAATTAGCCACAAAATAATTTATTTATTCACACTATTACGTTATAGTTAGAGATAATTCAATTAATTCTAAATTGTTTTCTATATTTACACAATTCAAAACTTTTACTTTTACTTCGAAAAATAAGTTAAGTTTTGATAAGCAAGGCGCTTATCGTACATTTAAAACAATATACGATAATGAAAAAACCCAAATTAAGTTTTTGGCAAATCTGGAATCTAAGCTTTGGATTCCTGGGAGTACAGATTGGATATTCACTACAAAATGGTAATACCAGCAGAATATTGGAGGCCCTAGGCGCTCATGTTGATAAAATCAATTATTTTTGGTTAGCAGCCCCTATAGCAGGCACAATCGTTCAACCCATCATTGGACTTTCAAGCGATAAAACATGGACACGTCTCGGAAGACGAATTCCGTTTATTTTAATTGGCTCGATAATGTCCGCTTTGGCAATGTTCTTTATGCCAAATTCAGGCAATTTTGCAAACATACTTCCTATTTTAATCTTTGGAGCTGTGATGCTATTATTAATGGACACGTCCTTTAATATTACTATGCAACCTTTTAGGGCCTTAGTTGGTGACATGGTAAATGATGAACAAAAAAACCTTGGGTATTCATTACAAAGTGCCTTAATTAATTTTGGTGCTGTATTTGGTTCTTTGCTACCTTGGGCCTTAGTTAAATTCAACCTTTTTTCAAACACTCCTGCAATAGGACAAAAAGTTGCCGATTCTGTAATTTGGTCATTTTACATTGGAGGAACTATTTTATTATTGAGTGTGCTATGGACAGTAATAAGAACTAAAGAATATCCTCCAAAAGAGCATGCTGAATATAATGACATTGATTTTAACATTACTGAAGTTAAAGAAAAAACAAATTTCCTTGAGTTATTAAAAAATGCTCCAAAAATATTTTGGCAATTAGGACTAATACAATTCTTTTCCTGGTTTGCATTATTTTTAATGTGGGTATATACAACCAGAGGAATTGCTAATCATATTTGGGGAACTGCCGCTAGCGATCCTCATTCTCAAGCTTTTAATGACGCAGGGGATTGGTCAGGCGTTTTATTTGGTTTTTATAGTGCAATTGCTGCTTTGTTTGCGCTTTCAATTCCAACTATTGCTAAAGCTATTGGTCGAAAAAAAACCTATAGTTATTCTTTACTTTTTGGTGGAATTGGTTTGATTTCAATGTATTTTTTTCAAGATAAATATTCTTTGTTTTTCTCTATGGTAGGAGTTGGAGTTGCTTGGGCTGCTATTTTAGCAATACCGTATGCAATGCTTTCAAGTTCATTGCCTGCTGATAAAATGGGAGTCTATATGGGATTATTTAACGGAACTATAACCCTTCCACAAATTGCAGCTGGTGCATTAGGAGGAATTATTTTAGGAGTAAAAAAAGGAGCTATCTTTTATAATGATGCTAATGTAAAATGCTTTGAACCATCCGATAAGGGACTTTTCACAGGAAATGCTATTTTAATGCTAGTTCTAGCGGGCGTTTCGCTAATAATTGCAGGAATTGCTGTCTTCTCAATAAAAGAAAAAACAGAATAAATATTAAAATTAATGAATACAAAAGCATTTATATTCGACCTTGACGGCGTAATTGTCGATACGGCGAAATACCATTATCTAGCTTGGCTAAAAATAGCCAATCAATTAGGAATCGAATTTACACACGAACATAACGAATTATTAAAAGGTGTGAGTCGCGTTCGCTCACTCGATATTATTTTAGGATTAGGAAAAGTGGAAGCTTCTCAAGAAGACAAAAACAAATGGCTTTTTGAGAAAAACGAAAATTATTTGTCCTATTTAGTCGATATGGACGAAAGCGAAATCCTACCTGGCGTTATGCCAATTTTAAAATATTTGAAAGAACAAAATCAATTAATAGCATTGGGTTCGGCGAGTAAGAACGCTAGACCTATTCTCGAAAAAACAGGAACACTAGCTTATTTTGATGCCATTGTTGACGGAAATGATGTTTCGAATGCAAAACCTGATCCCGAAGTTTTCCTGATAGCAGCAAAATTATTGGGCGCAACACAAGAAGATTCGATAGTTTTCGAAGATTCAGTTGCAGGAATTCAAGCCGCAAATATTGGAGGAATGATTAGTGTGGGTATTGGCGAAGCAACAACATTGCACGAAGCAAAATACATATTTAAAGATTTTACACATATTGATAAAAGTTTTATCGATGCTTTGATTAAAGGATAATAAACGAATAGAAAAAAAAGGAAGAATGAACCAAGATTATATAAAGCCAGACAATTGGTCCATCATTGAAGAAGGATTTGATGTAGAGAGCGTAAAATCGTCCGAAAGTCTTTTCAGTATCGGCAACGGTGCCATGGGACAACGCGCGAATTTTGAGGAAAATTACACAGGAGAAACTTTTCAGGGAAGTTATATCGCAGGAATTTATTATCCTGACAAAACGAGAGTAGGTTGGTGGAAAAATGGCTATCCAAAATATTTTGCCAAAGTCCTGAACGCTCCAAACTGGATCGGAATCGAAATCGAAATTAACGGTGAAAACCTTGATTTAAATGCTTGTGTCAAAGTAAAAAACTTCCGTCGCGAGTTGAATATGAAAGAAGGTTGGTACAACCGTTCTTTTGAAGCTACTTTGCAAAACGGAACCGAAATTTCTGTAAATATTCGTCGTTTCCTTTGTATGAATTTAGACGAAGTAGGAGTCATTAACTATGAAATTACAGCTATAAACAAAGATACGAAAATTGTTTACAAACCCTATATTGATGCTGGCGTAACCAACGAAGATGCCAACTGGGAAGAAAAATTTTGGGAACCTTTAGAAATTAAAAGAGCTGGAAATGAAGCTTTCGTAACTGCTCAAACTTTTAAAACCCATTTTAAGGTGACGACTTTTATGCAAAATAGTATTTTGGTAAATGGCAAAAATGGTAATATCTCACAATCAAACATTAAAACTGGCACCAATAAAATTCAATTTGTATACGATGTTATTATTGCGAAAGGGCAAAAATCTTCCATTCAAAAAATAGGTGGTTATACCATTTCCTTGAATCATGACGACACCATTTCTGGAGCCGAAAGAGTGATTAAAGATGCATTGTCAAAAGGATATGACCAATTACTTGCCGAACAAATTGAAGCTTGGGCAAAAATTTGGGAAATGTCGGATATTACCATTGATGGCGACGTGAAAGCGCAACAAGGTATTCGTTTCAATATATTTCAACTGAACCAGACTTATTCTGGCAAGGATTCTCGTTTGAATATTGGTCCAAAAGGTTTCACCGGTGAAAAATATGGTGGTTCTACCTATTGGGATACTGAAGCCTATTGCATACCCTTTTATATGGCAACTAAAGACCAGCAAGTGGCCCGAAATTTACTGACCTATCGCTACAATCAACTGGACAAAGCGATTGAAAACGCCAAGAATAATCTTGGTTTCAAAAATGGAGCTGCTTTATATCCAATGGTGACAATGAATGGAGAAGAATGTCATAACGAATGGGAAATCACCCACGAAGAAATTCACAGAAATGGAGCGATTGCTTTTGCGATTTTCAATTACCATCGTTTCACTGGCGATTATTCTTATATTCCTGAAAAAGGGTTAGAAGTATTAATCGGAATTGCGCGTTTTTGGCATCAAAGAGCCAATTTTTCGAAAGACAAAAACCAATTCGTGATCTTGGGAGTTACCGGACCAAACGAATACGAAAACAACGTAAACAATAATTTCTATACCAATTATATTGCGAAATGGTGCATTGATTATGCTTACGAGCAAATCCAAAAAGTGTCGTTGGAATATCCATCTGACCATAAAAGAATCATTGAAAAAGTAAAATTATCGGATACTGAACTTCAGGATTGGAAAAAAGTTTCCGGCAATATGTACTTTCCAAAATCAGAAGAATTGGGGATTTATTTGCAACAAGACGGATTCTTGGACAAAGATTTGGTTCTCGTGAAAGATTTGGACAAAAGCCAACGGCCAATTAACCAGAAATGGTCTTGGGACAGAATCTTGCGTTCGCCTTACATCAAGCAAGCCGATACTTTACAAGGTTTTTACTTCTTTGAAGATCATTTTACGACTGAGCAATTGCAAAAACACTTCGATTTTTACGAACCGTTTACAGTTCACGAAAGTTCTCTTTCACCTTGCGTGCATTCGATTCAAGCGGCTAAATTGGACAAAATGGATATGGCCTATACTTTTTATTTAAGAACTTCTCGTTTGGATCTTGACGACTACAATAAAGAAGTCGAAGAAGGATGCCACATCACCTCGATGGCGGGAACTTGGATGAGTATTGTTGAAGGTTTTGGAGGAATGCGTGTGAAAAACGACACCTTACATTTTTCTCCAAAAATCCCAAAAGAATGGACGGGTTATTCCTTTAAAATTAATTTCAGAAGCCAAATTTTGAAAGTTGCCATTACCCATAAAGAAACTCAATTATCTCTCGAAGGCTCAAAAGAATTGACTGTTTTCATAAATAACAACGCGGTTTCGGTGGAACCAAATAGTTTGGTGACGGTTTAAGATTTATAAATTGAATTTCAAAAAATCCTGACAGATTTAAAAAACCTGTCAGGATTTAGTTGTATAATATAAAATGAAAAAACTATTTTTATTTCTCCTAATAACAACGACGATGTTTGCACAAATCAATAGAGTTGAACCTCCATTTTGGTACGCCGAAATGCATAATCCCGAGTTGCAAATTATGATTTACGGCAAGAACATAGCCAAATACCAAATTTCGGTTTCTAATTCGATCCCTATTACAAATGTTCAAAGAACAGAAAATCCAAATTACATTTTTGTCACCATCAATACCAAAAATATTCCGCCAAAAGACTTTTTCCTAATTTTCAAAGAAAAAGAGAAGGTAATATTTACCAAAAAATATACTCTAAAACAGAGAAGAGAAAATTCGGCGCAACGTAAAAGTTATGACGCCTCAGATATGATGTATTTGCTGATGCCAGATCGTTTTTCGAACGGAAATCCGAACAACGACGGCGATGCTTCAACTACAGAAAAATACAATCGAGAATCTCCCGGAGGAAGACATGGTGGCGACATTCAAGGCATCATGAATCATCTGGATTATTTCCAAGAACTGGGAGCAACAACCCTATGGATTACGCCTCTTTGCGAAGATAATGACGCACATCATTCCTATCACACTTACGGACAATCTGACGTTTACAAAATCGATCCGCGTTATGGAACCAATGAGGATTATGTTCGATTGGCATCGGAAATGCACAAAAAAAATATGAAATTGGTGCTAGATTATGTAACAAATCATTGGGGTTTGGAACATTGGATGATCAAAGATTTACCAACACATAACTGGATAAACCAATTCGAAAATTATACCCAAACCAATCATAAAAGAACCCTTGTCCACGATATTCACGCATCAAAAATTGACACCAAAACCTGTTTCGACGGTTGGTTTGTGCCTTTGATGCCCGATTTGAACCAAAGAAATCCTTTGGTTTTGAATTATCTCACTCAAAACGCGATATGGTGGATTGAATATGCCAATTTAGATGGTTTTAGAGTCGATACATACAATTATGCTGAGCCAAACGCAATCGCAAAATGGACAAAATCCATCACCGATGAATACCCCAATTTCAATATTGTAGGTGAAATTTCCATGCGAAGCCAAGCTCAACTTTCCTATTGGCAAAAAGACAGCCCAATAGGTAAAATCCAAAATTTCAATTCCAATTTACCAAGCTTGATGGATTTCATTTTATCGGATGAACTTTTGTCTATTTTTAATGAAGATGAAGGCGGCTGGGGAAGAGGAATGGAAAAAATCTATGATAATTTTGCGAATGATTTTCTGTATCCAAATGTAAATAATTTGTTGATTTTCGCCGAAAACCACGACACGCATCGCGTAAACCACGTTTATAACAACGACATTCGAAAATACAAAATGACGATGGCAATTTTAGCTACTGTTCGAGGAATTCCCCAGTTGTATTATGGTTCCGAGATAGGAATGGCGGGAAACAAAGATAAAAGTGATGAAGATATTCGTCAAGATTTTCCCGGCGGATGGGAGGGAGATTCCAATAATGCGTTTACCAAAGAAGGAAGAACCGAAATGCAAAATGAATATTTCGACTTCACCTCCAAATTGTTCCATTGGAGAAAAAACAAATCGGCGGTTCATTTTGGAAAAATGACGCATTACATTCCCGAGAACAATGTTTATGTATATTTTCGTTATGATTCAGCAGGAAGCGTGATGGTTTTAATCAACAACAGCAACGAAACCCGAACCATAAACACGCATCGTTTTCAGGAAAACATCGGGAATTACAAAACCGGAAAGGATGTTATCACGGGACAAACAATCGACGTAACCAAGGAAATTACTTTGGAACCAAAATCGGTTTTGATATTAGAATTGAATAATTAAAACAAACCCTATAGGTATAAAACAACAGATGATGAAAAAATTATTTTTATTACTCTTTATAACTTCATTTTCCTTTGCTCAAAATGCAAATAGGAAATTTATTTCGCAAGATTTAAAAACAGAGGGATTAGAAATAAAAACTTCTGACGGGATTTATTTTTTTAAATTCAAGACTGATAAAATAGCCGAAGTACAATTTATTCCAAATGGACAAATTAATAATATTGAGTCGCAATCTGTAATATTAAAAGACGAAGGAATTCTTTATGATGGTCAATTTTCTGATAATTCATCGAAAATCTCTTCGATAAATTTAACTATTGAGGTTGTTCATAATCCTTTTCAAATTAAATTTTTTGACAAAAAAAACAATTTAATTCTCTCCGAAAAATCAGGTTATTTCAAACAAAAACACATTCCGTTAGAAAATGTAAAGGGCAACATTAAAGCCGATTCTACCGAGGTAATTCAATTCAACATTTCATCGGATGAAATGTTGTATGGCGGTGGAGCTCGCGCTTTGGGAATGAATCGTCGAGGCAATAAATTAGCATTATACAACCGTGCTCATTACGGCTATGAAACCAATGCCGACCTGATGAATTTCTGTATTCCGATGGTTTTATCGTCGAAAATGTATGCCGTTCATTTTGACAATTCCGTTATTGGCTACTTGGATTTAGACAGTAAAAAAAACAATACTTTGGCGTATGAAACTATTTCTGGCAGAAAAACGTACCAAGTAATTGTGGGCGATTCTTGGACCGATTTGATTTCGAATTATACCGATTTAACCGGAAAACAACCTTTGCCAGCGCGATGGACTTTGGGGAATTTCTCGAGTCGTTTTGGCTATCATTCGCAGGAGGAAGTAGAGAAAACCATCAAGAAATTTGAGGAAGACAAAATCCCTGTCGATGCGGTTATTCTGGATTTATATTGGTTTGGAAAAACCATTCAAGGAACCATGGGAAACTTGGATTGGGACAAAGACAAATTTCAAAATCCAACGAAAATGATCGCCGATTTGAATGCCAAAGGCATAAAAACTGTCCTGATAACCGAACCTTTTGTACTGACAACCTCGAGCAAATGGCAGGAAGCGGTCGATAAAAAAATCTTGGCTGTCGATAAAAACGGTAAGCCTTTTACGTATGATTTCTATTTTGGAAACACGGGAATCATCGACATTTTCAAACCGGAAGGGAAAAATTGGTTTTGGAATATTTACAAAAACCTGATTAATCAAGGCGTTGGCGGACTTTGGGGAGATTTGGGTGAACCCGAAGTATTTCCATCAGAAGCCATAACCGCTGGCGGAAAAGCCGATGAAATTCACAATGTTTATGGACAAAACTGGGCAAAATTAATTGCCGATGGTTACCAAAAAGAATTTCCCAATATGCGTCCGTTTATCCTGATGCGTGCAGGCTATTCGGGTTCGCAGCGTTTTGGGATGATTCCGTGGTCTGGTGATGTGAGCAGAAGTTGGGGAGGATTGCAATCTCAAATGGAGATTGCGTTGCAAATGGGAATGCAAGGAATGAGCTATATGCACTCGGATTTAGGTGGTTTTGCAGGCGATTATTTCGACAATGAATTGTACATTCGATGGTTACAATACGGTGTTTTTAATCCTGTTTTCCGTCCGCACGCCCACGAAGATGTTGCCGCAGAACCCGTTTATAAAGACATCGTGACTAGGGAAAAAGCCAAAAAACAAGTTGAATTGCGTTACCAATTGATGCCATACAATTACACCTTGGTTTTCGAAAACAACCAAAAAGGAACGCCGTTAATGCGTCCGTTGTTTTTTGAAGAACCCAAAAATCCGAAATTATTGACCGTTTGCGAAACCTATCTTTGGGGAAATAATTTCTTAGTTACTCCAATAACAAAAGCCGGTCTGACTTCAACTTCGGTTTATTTTCCAAAAAACAATAACTGGTTTGATTTCAATTCCGACAAAAAACAATTGGCCGGAACAACCTCAACTATTGCTGTTGTCGAAGATCACATTCCTGTATTTGTTAGAGGCGGCGCTTTTATTCCAATGATAAAAACCATTCAAAATACATCGAAATATTCATTAGAAAACTTCGATTTGCATTATTATTTTGATACAAAAACTGCAAGAAGTTCAGGAAAAATATATAATGACGATGGATTAACTGCAAACGCTTTTGAAAAAGGAGCGTATGAAATATTGAATTTTAATGGCAATGCAAATGCCAAAATAGTTGTTATCAAATTAAATTCGGAAATTGGAAAAACCTTCGAATCCTCGGATAAAAATGTCAATTTGATTATCCATAACATAAAAGGCAAAACCATTTCGGTTGATGGAAAAATAGTGAAATTTAAAACCAATAAAACCTCGATAGAAATTCCGATTTCTTGGCAAAAAGGAACCCAAAAAGAAATAAAAATCCAATTATAAAATGAGAAAAATAATAATTTTACTAATTCTGACTTTAGGACTTTTAGCTAATAATTCAGAAGCTCAAACGAAGAAAAAAACAATTTCAAAAACCACGAAAACTCTTTTCGTTTGGGGAGGTGCCAACGTTTATTTCCTTTTGACAGATAGATTTAATGATGGAGGCAAAACGAACGACCACACTTATAACAGGAATAAACCAACCGGAAAATTACGAGGTTTTGAGGGCGGAGATATTCGCGGTGTAATCCAAAAAATAGATGATGGCTATTTCACAAATTTGGGTATAAATGCGATTTGGCTTTCGCCAATCGTGGAGCAAATTCACGATGGATTTGATGAAGGAACTGGCTTTACATATGGATATCACGGGTATTGGGCAAGAGATTGGAGTGCTTTAGATCCAAGTTTTGGAACCAAAAAAGACTTGGCGGAAATGGTCGAAAAAGCGCATAAACACGGCATTCGTGTTATGCTCGATGCTGTCATCAATCATACTGGACCTGTTACTGCTGAAGATTCTGTGTATCCAAATGACTGGGTACGAACTTCACCAAAATGTACCTATAAATCCTATGATACTTATATTAATTGCACCTTGACGGACAATCTTCCAGATGTAAAAACGGAAAGTAATGAAAATGTAACTTTACCACCATTTTTAATCGAAAAATGGAAAAAGGAAGGTCGTTATGAAAAAGAAGTAGCCAGTTTAGACGCTTTTTTTAAGAAGACGGGTTATCCAAGAGCACCACGATTTTATATAATGAAATGGCTTTCGGATTACATCATTGATTTCGGAATTGATGGTTATCGCGTGGATACTGCAAAACATGTAACCGAGAATGTTTGGGCCGATTTCAGAAAAATATGTGATTTATCATTCGCCGAATTCAAAAAAAATAATCCAAAAAAAGTATTAGACTACAATCCGTTTTTTATGGTTGGCGAAGTTTACGGATACAATATTGGGGCTAAAAGATTGTATGATTTTGGAGATAAAAAGGTAGATTATTTTGCCAATGGTTTTACGGGTTTAATCAATTTTGATTTTAGAAACGAGGCCAAAATGGATTATGAACCTTTATTTTCTAAATATTCCGGCATTTTGAATTCCGATTTGAAAGGCAAAACCGTTATGAACTACATTTCTTCGCACGATGACAGTTCGCCGTTTGATGCCAACCGTACCAAAAGCATTGAAAGCGGCACAAAACTACTGCTTGCTCCGGGAATCTCCCAAGTATATTACGGCGACGAAACGGCGCGTCCCCTTGTTGTTGAAGGGACAAAAGGAGATGCTACTTTGCGGTCTGATATGAATTGGAATGACATAAAGACCAATCCCGAAACTCAAAAAGTGCTTTTGCATTGGCTAAAACTGGGCAATTTTAGAAAGAATCATCCAGCGGTTGGGGCAGGAATCCACAAGGAAATTTCTGCTAGTCCATACATTTTTAGTAGAACTTTTGCCAAAGACAATTACGCGGACAAAGTGGTAATTGGTTTGGATTTACCAAAAGGGAAAAAGGAAATTTCGGTTGGAACCATTTTTAAAAACGGAACAAAATTACACGATGCTTATTCGAAAAAAAATAGTGTAGTTTCAAATGGAAAAGTAATTATTGATACTGAATTTGACATTATTTTATTTGAAAAGCTATAAGTAAGCATTTAAAGAAATCCAAAAAAAGGGAGGTTTCTTTTCAGACAACCTCCCTTTTCAATTCATAAAATCTTATTTTTTAGTAAAATCGCCAGCGTAAATCAAAACAAATTTTTTCAAATCAAAATATTTTTTCATTGCTGTATTTACCTTATCTACATCCAAAGATTTTACTTTGTCTTCGTAATCAGAATAGGTTTTAAAGGATTTATTTTGATCTAAATATTCTCTAAATTGTCTTGCCAAAAACTCATCTGTTCCTAGGGTTGCTTGACGTTGTTGTAACCAAGATTTTACTACTGCATCGAATTCCTCTTTTGTGAAACCTTTATCCGACGCTTTTTGAATTTCTTCTTTCAAAGCATTGTCCAATTTGTCTTTATACAACGGATTAAAAAAAGCGTAAACTCCCCAATTCCCGGTTTTGTCAATTCCATTCCCTGACACAAAAGAACCCGCACCATAACTCAATCCGTCAGTTTCACGCAACCTATGTGGTATTCTGGAAGAAAGAAAACCACCACCAAGCAATTCATTTGCCATATCAACAACTGGATAATCTGGTTCGTTCATTCCAATATTCAAGTTGATTTTGCCTAAAACAATAGCATTGGTTTTGTCTTTAACCTGGATTGTATTATCGTAGGCACTTATTTCAAAATATTGAGAAGGAATCCTTGTATATGTATATTTTGCGTACCAATTATCAAGTGTTTCCGCTAAAAATGTTTTTATACTTTTCTTATCTAAGCCTCCTACAAACGCAATTTTACTGCTACTGCCATTGTAAAAATCATTATAATATTTCTTTACATCATCCAAAGTAATTGTGCTTAATTCAGCTAATTTTTCATCGGAAGTTTGTGAATAGTAGGGATGTGATTTCGGATATAAAGCAGTTTTCTTTTCGATTGCTTCAGTTACTAATGCCTGTGGTTCGCTTTTATTAGCTTCCAATCCGCTTTTGGTTTCCAATTTCAATTTTTCAAATTCGGAGGCGTCAAATATTGGGTTTCTCAAAATATCTTTAAGAAGTACCAAAGCATTGTCTAAATTGTTTTTATCAGTGTTTAGACCAACATACAATCCATCAACATTTCCTTGAACATTTATAGTAGTTTTATATTGATCCAACTGATCGTTTATGTCTTTTTTACTTCTAGTTTTAGTGCCTAATTTTAGCATTTGGGCAGTTAAATTCGCAATTAAATTTTTACCTTCTAACGATTTTACGTCGCCCATTCTCAATAAAAATCTGGCGTTAATTTTGTCTCCTTTTGAAGGCTTTTCCAATAATGCATATTGCCCTCCCGAAGCTAATTTACCTATTTCAGTTGTTTTTAAGATATTGGCAACCGAAGTTTCAAAAGTGGCCTTATTTGCTTCTAAAGTTTTGCCTTTATATCCATTTGTCAAAACTGCAACATCAGGAGTTTCGCTTACTTTTACACGTTCAGCATTGCTATCGGGAACAAACCTTCCCCAAGTTCTATTGCTTTGCAAATAATATTTTTTGGCAACATTTTGAATATCGGCAAGTGTCAATTTTTCAACATTATCTCTATCAATAAAGAACAAACGCCAATCTCCGGCAGCAATATCTTCAGTCAATGCAATGGATAGATCAATTGTCTTATTATAGGTGTTTTCAAATTGTTTTAACAATTCGTTTTTGGCTCTTTTCAAATCATCTTCTGAAAAAGACATTTTTGGCACCTCATTCATGGCTTGAAGAAAAGCATCTTGAGTTGTTTTTAGATCTTTATCTTTTGGTATTTCACAGGCAAAATAAGCTAACCCAGGGTCTTTTAGCGTAATGCTAAACCCATAAACATTAGTTGCAAGTTTCGTTTCTATCAATGCTTTGTACAAAGCGCCAGAAGGATTGTTAGTTAGAATTGAAATCAAAGCGGTGTTTGCGGCATTTTCTTTATCCGAAAAACTAGGCGTGTGATACGCCATTGCCACATACTGCATATCCCCATTTCTTTTTAATTCTATAAATCGTTCGCCATCTTGTGCTGGTTCAACTGTATATGTTGGTTCAATAATTTGTTTAGATTTTGGAATAACAGCAAAATATTTTGCAATCCAATCCAATGTTTTCTTTTCATCAAATTTTCCACCAACAATTAATGCTGCATTATTGGGTTGATAATATTTTTTGTAGAAATTTTTAAGAGATGTTGCTTTTACCCTTTCGATATCTTCTTTACTTCCAATGGTTGAATTTCCGTAATTGTGCCAAAGATAGGCTGAAGAAAATATCCTTTCACGAAGAATCCCCGAGGGGTCATTTTCACCCATTTCGAACTCATTTCGAACAACAGAAAACTCTTTGTCTAGATCTGATTGCAAAATAGCTGAAGTAATCATCCTGTCCGCCTCCATATCTAAAGCCCAAGTCAAATTATCATCTGTTGCAGGAAGAATTTCATAATAATTAGTTCTATCATAAAAAGTCGTTCCGTTTGCCTCAGCCCCTTTGTCTGCAATTGCTTTTTTTATTTCACTAAACTTAGAGGAACGTTTAAACAACATATGTTCTAATAAATGTGCCATACCGGTTTCACCATAGCCTTCATTTCTTGAACCCACATTATAAACAATATTTACAACAACATTAGATTGTACTGCATCTGGAATCAGAATAATTTTAAGCCCGTTTGGCAAAGAATATTCTTGAATACCTTCGACTGATGTAACAAATTTTGGCAATTGCGCAAAACTTGAACTTACCAACAAACCCGTCAATAGGAATGATAAAATGGTCTTTTTCATAAAGCGATTTTTAGATTGACTTTTTTTAATAATCTCTGGTAAATCTCCGATTTTTTTTATATATTCAAATCTTTTTAAAGAAATAAAAAATATATAAATACATTGACTTGAATATTTTGTTTTGTTTTGTATCCTAAACCCAGTAGATGAAAAAAATTGGACATCGTGGTGCTTCGGGTTATGAACCCGAAAACACTTTAATTTCTTTCGAAAAAGCAATAGATATGAATGCTGACGGCATTGAACTCGACGTGCATTTGAGTTCGGATGGGGAATTGATGGTAATTCACGACGAAAGTATCGACCGAACCGCTAATGGAAAAAGTCTTGTAAACACGATGGCGTTGCAAAAATTAAAGCAATTCCGAATTGAAAATTTACAAGAAATTCCCACATTGATTGAAGTCTTTGATTTAGTATCCCGACGTTGTTTTATCAATATCGAACTCAAAGGAATCGGCACTGCAAAACCAGTAAACGATTTAATAAATCATTACATTTCAGATAAAAAATGGAAGATTAACGACTTTCTGATTTCAAGTTTTGATTGGAAAATGCTTAAAGAATTTCATTCATTAAACCCTAAAATTAGAATTGGAGTTTTGACTGAGGAATCTATTGAAAAATCTTTGGCTTTCGCCAAAAAAATTAATGCCTTTTCCATTCATCCCGATTATCAATTACTAACAAAAGAAAAAGTAGCTTTGCTGCAAGAAAATGGTTTCGAAGTTTTTCCTTGGACGGTAAATTCAGAAGAAGCTATTGAAAAAATAAAATCATTTAACGTTAACGGAATTATTTCGAATTTTCCAGATAAAATATGAACCAGAATTTTGACATTATCATTGTTGGCGGTGGCGCTGCAGGATTTTTTACAGCAATCAATATTGTAGAGAAAAACCCAAAACTGAAAGTAGCCATTCTAGAACGCGGAAGCGAAGTATTGTCTAAAGTTCGCGTTTCTGGAGGCGGAAGATGCAACGTGACCCATGCCTGTTTTGAACCCAACGAATTGGTAAAATTTTATCCGCGCGGCGAAAAAGAATTACGCGGTCCTTTTCATCTATTTTGTTCTGGAGATACCGTCGAATGGTTCAGCAATCATGGCGTGCAACTCAAAATTGAAGAGGATGGGCGCATGTTTCCAGTTTCGAATTCTTCCCAAACCATCATTGATTGTTTTCTCAAAACGACTCAAAAACTCGGAATCACAGTCTTGACTGGACAAAGTGTACAATCAATTTTCAAAAAAGACAATTTCTGGAAAATTGAAACCCAAAACGAAAATTATATTGCCGAGAAATTAATTCTTGCCACCGGAAGCAACCCTAAAATATGGGAAATGTTGCAAAGTTTTGGCCACGCCATCGTGAATCCGGTACCTTCCCTGTTCACCTTCAACATCAAAGACCCGAGAATAAAGGAATTGCCAGGAGTTTCGACCCAAGTTACGATGAAAGTAAAAGACACCAAATTGACCTCAACTGGTCCTTTATTAATAACACATTGGGGGATGAGCGGTCCAGCTATTTTGAAATTATCAGCTTGGGGAGCGCGAATTTTATTCGAAAAAAACTACCAATTCATCATTTTCGTTAATTGGTTGAATGGCATTGGCGCCGATGATGCTGGAAAAATCCTTAAAGATTTAAAAAAAGAACACGCCAAGAAAGTGGTTTCCAAGAAATCTCCTTTTGACTTTCCAAATCGATTATGGGAAAGTTTGGTTCTCGCTTCTAGCATTCTCGAGGAAACAAAATGGACCGATTTGACAAAGGTTCAACTTCAAAAATTAGCGGATCAGTTGACGAATTCCAGCTTTCAAGTCAATGGCAAGAGTACTTTCAAAGAAGAATTTGTTACCGCAGGAGGCATTGATCTTAAGGAAATTAACTTTAAAACTATGGAAAGCAAATTACACAAAAACCTTTATTTTACAGGAGAAATCGTTAATATAGATGCTATCACTGGCGGTTTTAATTTTCAAAATGCTTGGACAAGCGGATTTATTTTAGCAAATTCATTGTAACGTTTTTAAAAATTAATTGTGTTTTTGACAAAATTTTCCATACTTTTGAATAAATGTATTTTCAAACTAACCAAATAATGAATTTTTATTTTATTTCCCTAAGTTTTTAAAATAATCTATACCAAAAATTAATGAAAAAAATTTACTTATTAGTCATAATGTTTTTAGGTCTATTTTCTTTCAATCTATTTGCTAATGGAGTTAAAATTAACAATGCTTCATCTAATTTAAAAGGAGGCTCGATTGTTGAACATTCGGTATCGAAGAGTAAATCAATATCCGACATAACAATCCCAACAACAAACCCAACTGTTTCTTCAACATCTATTTGTCAGGGTGATAATCTAACACTTACAGCAAATCCAAGCGGAGGAGTTGCCCCTTATACTTACAGTTGGACTGGTCCAAATGGTTACATTTCCTCAACCCAAAATCCAGTTATAAATAATATCAGTCTATCTGGCGCTGGGGTATATTCCTTAATCATAACCGATTTTCTTGGCGCAGTTTCTACCATCCAAAACACGGCTGCCGTTGTTGTAAATACAAAAATAGACCCAACCTTTGACGCCACTTTACCGGCTATTTGTAAGGGCGGAACGCCCCCCCTTTTATCAACAACATCTACTAACGGAATATCAGGATCTTGGAATCCACCGCTCGTTAATAACCAGACTACTACAACTTATCTTTTTACTCCTGACTTTGGACAGTGTGCTAATTCGTTATCATTTACTATTTTTGTTATCAACAATGTAGCTCCAATATTTACATTACCTACCTCAATTTGTCAAGGGGATACACCACCCATTTTACCAACTATTTCCAATAATGGGATTGTGGGGACCTGGAATCCAGCAATTGTAAGCGGTACAACTTCTGGAAGTTACACTTTCTCACCTAGCATTGGGCAATGCGCAACCGTTATAACAATAACCATAAATATAAATCCGTCAACAGCCATTTTTATTCCTGCAGTAGCTCCTATCTGTTCTGGTGATTTTTTAGCTCCTCTACCAACGACTTCTTCCAATGGAGTAACTGGAAATTGGTCCCCAGCTTTGAATAACACCGCTACAACCACATATACTTTCACGCCAACATCCAGTCAATGTGCTTCAGCTTCAACAAGTATGACAATTGTCGTAAATCCATTAACCGCCACTTTCGACCCAGTTGCTCCGATTTGTTCTGGAGGGACTTTAGCAGCTTTACCAACGACTTCTTCCAATGGAGTAACCGGAACTTGGTCCCCAATCATAAACAATACTGCAACCACAACCTATACTTTTACGCCAACGGCTGGCCAATGTGATATCACTCCGACTAATTTGACTATTGTCGTGAATCCGTTAATCGCTACTTTCGACCCAGTTGCGCCAATATGTTCCGGAGATATTTTAGCTGATTTGCCAACGACTTCAACCAATGGAATTACAGGGACTTGGTCGCCGCCCATAAACAATACTGCAACCACAACCTATACTTTTACGCCAACCTCAGCTCAATGTGCCACAACTCCAGCAACTTTGACAATTGCCGTAAATCCATTACTCGCCACTTTCGACCCAGTTGCGCCAATTTGTTCTGGGCAAGTATTGGCAGCTTTGCCAACGACTTCAACCAATGGAGTAACTGGAACTTGGTCCCCAATTATAAACAATACTGCAACCACAACCTATACTTTTACGCCGACGGCTGGTCAATGTGATACCACTCCGACTAATTTGACTATTATTGTGAATCCTATAATCGCAACTTTCGATCCCGTTGCACCAATATGTTCTGGAGATATCTTAGCTGATTTGCCAACAACTTCAACCAATGGAATCACTGGGACTTGGTCGCCGCCCATAAACAATACTGCAACCACAACCTATACTTTTACGCCAACCTCAGCTCAATGTGCCACCACGCCGGCTACAATGAAAATTGTCGTAAATCCGTTAATCGCCACTTTCAACCCAGTTGCACCGATTTGTTCTGGTGGGACTTTAGCAGCTTTGCCAACAACTTCAACCAATGGAGTAACCGGAACTTGGTCCCCAATCATAAACAATACAGCTACCACAACCTATACTTATACGCCGACGGCTGGTCAATGTGACACCACCCCAACCAATTTGACTATTATTGTGAATCCTATAATCGCTACTTTCGATCCTGTTGCACCAATATGTTCTGGAGATATCTTAGCTGATTTGCCAACGACTTCAACCAATGGAATTACGGGGACTTGGTCGCCGGCCATAAACAATACTGCAACCACAACGTATACTTTTAAACCAACCTCAGCTCAATGTGCCACAACTCCAGCAACTTTGACAATTGTCGTAAATCCATTAATCGCCACTTTCGAGTAAACCAAAATGACGATTGTTGATCAATTCCCACTCTTGGCGCTCTTTGATACTTTCAATGCTCAAACGCATCTGTTGCTCCAGCTGATTTTGCGGGTTATTGTACAAATCGGAAACGCGGGTATGAACGCGCACCACGGTTTGCAAAGTATTAAGTGAGTATTCACGGGGATTGTCCTCGTAATCAATATAAGTCTCCGGAATGATGTTGT
>CAIOTL010000099.1 GCA_903861155.1 uncultured Bacteroidota bacterium | reverse complement strand
TAACACGAAAAAAGTCGGTTTAAACCAAACTAACTAACGTAAAAAATTCACCCCCGATTAAAAAACTCACCCTAACCCTAACCTAACCAAACGCTCGCTTTAACTTGCGCGCTCGAACATTCGCAGCTGAATTTCGTTCTAATTTTAAGTATTTTAACAAGCGCAGTCTGCCTTACAAAATTTAAACATCTTGCAATTGCACGTAGGACAGGGTGCAGTTAAAGCAGTTCTACAATTTTTTGTCGTTATTTTTTCTACCTTATCACATTCCTTTTTACACTTACATCGAACACAAAATAACAAATGCATATAATATATAGAATTATTATTTATCTAAATATTATACCTTAATTTCCTGTTAAATAAGCTAAAGGATTTCCAGACATATAATCGGAAACATATTCACCAATAAAATCACTAGCAGCAACGATGCCAATACGGTACATTAGCTCGTTAGGGTGTGTGTCGTTCATTAGTACATACTTATTCAAGAAATAAGCACTTGCACTGCCTGAAGATACTTCAACAATTCGCTTAGTCAAAGTCTTCGCTTCATATATCCCATCATTTAGACTAGGCAGCCCGGGCAACATATCAGCAAGCGGGGTGACGAACTGACTAGCGTATATTCCAACAGCAACAGCGGCACCAAAGTAAGCATTTCTCGTCATATCACTTTCACCAATCACATTTCGGTCTAAAAGAACCGCTACAGCACCCGCAACCATTGGTTTCATCATTGTATCCATTATATTATACAATAACAAAATAAAATTACTTCTTTGTTACTAAATAGATTACAACCGCAACCCCGCAAATAGCCAAAGGCATCGCAAGACTTCCGCCTAAACTTGTTAAAGTCCCAGCGCCTAACTTCATCATATCGCCAGGTTGGCTTACAATTTTGTTTAATACTTTTCCTAAAGGGCGGGTGTCCTTCCTAATCTCTTTCATTACTGAATTAAAATTAATCTTCTTTTTGTGTTTTGACATTGTATATACTGGTGCTATATTATTTATAGGGTTTTGTGCTAAATTCAGCGGCTTAGAAATATTTAAAACCTTATTAGTTATAGCCTTTATACTCAGCGGCTTTAAAATATCCAGCGGCTTATTTATAGTCGGAATGTGCAATATATTTTGTGACTTTGATACAAACGATTTAAACGTAATCTTTTTTTTTGCCATATATAGTAAGGCTTCTTTTTAAATTTGGTTTAACGCAGTTTTTGGTTTAACCTTTTTTTAAAAGGTTTTTTCTAAAGGTTTATTAAAGATTATTTGGGTCAATTATCTTGTTTAAAACTGAATTCGATTTATTCTTTTCGATACATATCCAGGCACTCGTTGCAACAATCATTCCTAACTGATATTCAGGCGGAATGGCATTAAACACCTTATATTTTAAATATAATTGCTTACAGAGAGAATTGAATTGAACATTTTGCTTAAGCAATTCAGTTAATCCTGTAAGGTTAAATTTTGTTCTGCAACTTGCGTATTCGCTCAATTTAATTGTTTGCAATATCGCATCAGTAATAAAGACATCTACAGAATCGCATTCAACGTATGCTTCACATTCGGCTAAATAGTCTTGCAATTCTTCAATCGAAGCTTTCTTTTTAATCTTTAATTTCTTTAAAGCGTCATTGGTAGGAAAAAGAATTTTATATTGGTTAATCTTAGCAATGAGTTGAAGGCGGTCTCTTCCATATAAATGTGTGCCTTCTTCATCGAATAAATCGGTTTCTCTTTTAGCGGCTTGTTTTTCAGCTCTTGCTTGGTCTTTATCTTGTCTATCAAGTTCTTTATCTTTCTTCCTTTGAATTGCATCTTGCTCTTTATTGTGTTTAATTTGCTGTTTTTCATTCAATAATACAACCGTATTTGAGACAAATTTGTCACTGTTTAAATCACTTAAAAAATCAGATTCTCCAACACTATTGAAATCTTCCATTGCTAAAGCTACACATTCCCTTTCCATTTATATATACTTTTATAAAATATATGTAAATTTAACCAAAAAAGGGGATGCAATCCCCTGCTTTAAAAATGTTTTTGAACCTTTTTCAACCAGATTAAGTATTTTGTAATAATAGGAACTAGTATTTCAACTTTTTCTTCTTCGATCACGATGTCCTTATATTCTAATAATTCCTCTAAATGAAATTTAACGGCATCAGTCGGAAAAAGGAAAAATACAAAATTCACGAACTCAATCCAATTAGTGTTTTCTTCCATTTCAGGGAATAAATTAGAGTCAATTATTTCAATTAATTCAGTTTTTAAATC
>CAIOTL010000098.1 GCA_903861155.1 uncultured Bacteroidota bacterium | reverse complement strand
CGAATTGCTGCTCTTGTACCTGACATATTAGCTTAATTTAGCGTCGCCTAACATTTGTTCTACTAATTTTACTTGAGTAGCTTTGTTAGATAATTCGTCTTTCAATAATTTTTCGGCAATTTCAATAGATAAGCTAGAAACTTGTTTTCTCAATTCAGCCATAGCTGCATTTTTTTCGCTTTCGATTGCTGCTTTTGCTTGTTCGATCATTTTCAAACCTTGAGCTTGAGCTTCATTTTTGGCATCGGAAACCATTTTGTCTTTCATTTCACGAGCATCTTTCAATAAAGAATCACGTTCTAATCTTGCTTCTTGCAAAATACGTTGATTGTCAGCTTGAAGATTTTGCATCTCTTTTCTGGCGTTGTCAGCAGAAAGTAAAGCATTTTTAATACCTTCTTCTCTTTCATTAACGGCATCAAGAATTGGTTTCCAGGCAAATTTTTTCAATAGCAAAACTAATCCTACGAAAATTATTGTTTGCCAGATGAATAATCCAAACGAAAAATCACTTATTAACTTTTCCATACTATATCTTTAATTGTAATCTTTTTAATTTAATTTAAGAAACAAAAGCTGCAACCAACCGTTACAGCTTTTTGTTTTTTTTAGTTTACTGCAAACAAAGCTGCGAAACCAATACCTTCAATAAGCGCAGCTGCAATAAGCATAGCTGTTTGAATTTTTCCAGTAGCTTCTGGTTGACGAGCAATTGCATCCATTGCAGAACCACCGATTCTACCAATACCAATACCTGCTCCAATAACTACTAATCCTGCTCCAACGATTTTAGGAATTTCCATAAAAATATGTATTAAAAATTAAACATTCTAATTAAACGTGCGCCTCTTCGTGCCCGTGTTCTTCTTTTGCTGATCCAAAATATAAAGCAGATAGCATCGTGAAAATATAAGCTTGCAATAATGCAACTAATATTTCAATGGTTGAAATAGCAAATGACAACATAAATGACAAGCTGCTTCCCATCCAGTTTTTAAATATAAACATTAAACCAATTAAGCTCATCAATACAATATGTCCTGCGAAAATATTGGCATACAAACGTATCATTAAAGCAAATGGTTTAATAAATACTCCCAAAAGTTCTATTGGTGCCAAAATAATTTTCATAGGAACTGGCACGCCAGGCATCCAGAAAATGTGACCCCAATAATATTTGTTTGCGGAAATATTTGTGATTACAAACGTGATTACTGCAAGACCGAAAGTAATTGCTATATTTCCTGTAACATTGATTCCTAGCGGAGTTAATCCAAAAATATTTAAAAACCACACAAAGAAAAAGATGGTCAATAAATAACTCATGTATTTTTTATAATGCTTTTCTCCAATGTTTGGAATAGCAATTTCGTCACGAATGTATAATACGATTGGTTCGAAAAGTCTTCCAAAGCCCGAAGAGATTCCTCCGTTTTTAGCGTATGATTTTGCTAAACTTGTAAACAATAAAAACATTAACAAGGCAACAACCATAATGGTTAAAACACCTTTTGTTATTGATAAATCTATTGGTTGAATATTTGTTGGATTATGCTCGTCACCTGTTAAAGTTCCTGAAGCATCTGTTTTGTATATCTTTTCGTGGAGTAGTTTGTAATAGTTTCCGTTAGACTCGGCAACTGCTTCTCCATGATTAAATTTTGAAGAAGAAAAAAATTGAACTCCATTATCCCAAAGGATTATCGGCAATGGAAAACCATAATGTTCTCCAGTTTCTGAATCAGAAAAAAGCGAAAATTCGTGACCATCAAGAACGTGGTGACCAATAACTTCCTTTATTTTTTCTTTGATTTCTGATTTTTCATCAACTACTTTTGGAGTAGCTTCATTTGCAACAACTGCAGTTTCAGTTTGTGTTGGAGTAGCTTCGGTTACCGTATTTGCAAAACCAAATACAGGAAGACAGGCTATTAAAATCGCAATTATAAATCTAAGTGGTTTGTTTGAAATCACCATATCTGTTAAATATCTTAATTTTTACTTTCTGAAATTGGGTGCAAAGGTACATTTTAAATTAATACACCAAAAGCATTAAATAAAAAAATTTGATGGAATTGTTGTTTTAAAAGTGATTTATTGCTTATTATTTAATATTCTTATGGTTACAATAGTCTCTATTGTTAAAAATAGAGCAAAAATGATGAAAAAATCTATTTTTTCGACCTTCACATTTAAATTTCCTGAATGCAATATGGGATACAAAACAGCATAAGAAACCGCCATCTTAATACAAGTTATCAATAAAAAAGTATAACCCACATTGTCAATATTTTTTTCTTTTACTTTTATAAGTATAAAAACAATCACTACTGAACAAATAAAGAAAAATCCGTAGATGTATTCTATTGGAAAATGAAAATTTTGAAACTTGGGATTGTTTTCATTCAAATAAAAAAACAGTTTATGTACTAGATAAACTGCCACTGAAATTCCTAAAATCTCAAGTAGAGGTCGGAAATTTTTTAAATTCATTTTTGTTTTATGAAGTTTTGTTGATGTCTTTCAATTGTCGGTTAATATTATAAAAGGCAAGTGCCACTCCGACCAAAGTTAAGATTTTAACGAATATAGTATACGAGTTTGGATATTTCACATCAAGCCGGTTTCCCAAATAAGAGAACAAAAAAATGATTGCCCCCATTTGTATTGGAATATTTATAAAAGCAAGCCACTTATTATTGGTTTTTTTCTTCGGGTTTGGGTTGTCCGTCATTTGCCATCGTGTTTTTAGAATTGGTTTTCATCATACAAGAAGCACTAAAATCGGCACCTGGTTCTACGGATAATTTTCCGCAAATCACTTCGCCGTGAATGCTCGATTTGTGTTTCACATTCAATATTTCTAAAACTTGAATTTTGCCTTTAAATCTTCCTTCAATATCGGCGTTTTTACAAATAATATCTCCGGTAACACTTCCTGCGGGACCAATAACAATTTTCCCTTTCGATTGAAAATTTCCTGTTAATTCCCCGTCAAGTCTAAAGTCGGCCTGGGAAATAATATCTCCTTTTATTATTGTTCCTTCAACAATTCTATTAGTTTTTCCTAAAAGTTCAGTGTATTTTTTTGGTTTTGAATCAAACATAATTACGGCTTTTGGGGTGAATTAGGGTTCGGATTTCCTGTCGCAGGAAATGTCATTGGTAGAACTCCTTGCTTTGAATTTGGATTGTCTTTTGTTGTATTTAAATTTCCTGCCGGAGGTGTTACCGTTGGTGGAATTGCTTGTTTCGGAGATCCTTGTTTTGGATTCAAAGGTTGAGGAACTGCCGGCTGGATAGGAACAATTATTGGTTTTGGCGGAGCCAAATATTCAGCGAGATTCTTCTTGATTTGAACCGTTTTATAGTTTTCATCTGAAATTATAATAACGGGTTCGGTAATTTTTAATTTTTCTTTTAATGTGTTTACTATGGTCTTTGCATATATTTCTGAATTGATGCCTTGAATCATCATAAAACTTTCCTTTTCGGTATATTTATCACAAGAATAGGACAATGCTCTATAGTTTTCAGTGCTGATTAACTTGCTGATCTTTCGCTCTAATTCATCCGAAATTTTATAGTCTAAAGCCGGAACTTTGTATAATATTTTCCAGTTTTTTGATTCAACAACGCTGAAACTAATTTTTTCAAGATAAGGGATTTGTGTGATTAAAATTTCTTGTGCATTTTTCCCTTCTTCACTTTTTGGATACGTGTCAACAACGTATTGCAATGCTTTTTTATAGGCCATCAGTCCTTCGAGTTTCCCGATAGTTTTCGCTTTAAGAAATTCGAATTTCGATACGATTTCATCGCCCGAAAATTGGTTAATCAATGCGTCAATTGCACCCAAAACAGTTACGAATTGTTCTTCTTGATATAATTTATACCATTTATTATAGACATTTTCAGGACTTCCTTTTTCGAAAGTCTCGGCAGGATTGGTATTGCTTATAATCTGAGCATACCGAGAATTTGGAAATTGGCTCGAAATACTGGCCTTCATCGTTTCAGCCTTGCCAAGATCAGTAATTTGGTAAATTTTATAAAGATTGTACATCGCCGGAAGAATCAATTTTTCCTCAGGATTGTGCTGTAATAATTGCTCTAACTTATCGCTGGCCAATTTGTACTCCTTAAATTTTTCTTTGTAAATAATTCCAAGTTGATAATAAGAAAAATTTCTCTCCTTGGCAATGTCATCAATTTCTGTTTGTGTTTTTGGAAGCTGATTCAAATAAAATTCAGTCGTGTATTTTTTGGTTACATCAACTTTGGCTAATTGAGCCTCCGGCAATGATTTTTTGCTCGCAATGGTGTCATTGGTATTTATGTTCACAATGTTGGATGCTAATCTCCAATTACCATTTAACTCCCTGTCACCCCATCTTTTTTTGAATTCAAGTTTGCCGTAAGCCACTGTTGTAGGATTATAAAAATAGAAAGCGCTCGCTGCCGATACATCGGCAATTGAAGGTGGTCCTGAAGGCAGTCTTTTTACTGGTTTCCCTGAACCTGGTGCGCCAGAAGCGGGATCGATCGAGGAAGTTTTACTATTTCTTGCTATGTTTTCGAGTTTTTCTTTTTCCTTCTCCGCTAAAATTTTCTTGGCTTCATCGGCCTTTTTCAACTTGTCAATGTAATTTTGAAAATATAAAACTCTATCTCCTTCTGATAATGAAACTACACTTAAAATGCTGTCATTTCTTTTGGCTACCACTTCATATTCGATTACTTCATCTAAGTCTTTTCTGATTTTTTTAATATGAATGTACTCTCTTGTCTTGGGATCTAACTTGACTAAGGTGCTATCATAATACTTTGCTGCGATGAAATATTCTGCATTTTTAAAATGCATATTCCCTAAATTTCTATAATTAGAAGCCACTAAATAGGGATCTAATGATTTTCTTTTTAGAGAAAAATTGTAATACTGTGAAGCCAATTTCTGATTGTTGTGTTTGTCATAAAACACGGCCATTTCGTAATTAATCACGGCTAAAAAAGGCCTGTTTTCTCTGTCGGCAAGTAGTTTATTATATGTTTTTATAAAGGCATTGGCATCGCCATTATCATAATCGAATAATTGCGCTTTTTTTGCATAGGCCTGAATAACAAATTCCCTACTGGATTTTCGGTTCATATCAATCACCGATTGATAACTATATAAAGCGCTGTCTTTTTTGCCTAATTCTTGGTACAATTGTCCCAGAATGAAGCGATATCTGGCTTTTTCTGCGTTTAATTTGGTGTTTATTAAGGCTATTTTTAATTTTGAAACGGCACTGTCTTTTTCTTCAAGATTTAAAAAGGCTTCCGCCAACAAAGCATTGGCATTAGCAACGACTTGCTTTTTCAACTTTTTTTCATCCAAGAGTCTGCTGATGTTTTTAAGAACCTGCTCCTCATTACCCAAACGCATATTGGTTTTTTCGCGCCAGATTTTAGCTTCATAAATCTTGCTACTGTTGGAATATTTGTATAAAATATAATTGAATGCATCTAATGCTGGGATGAATCTTTGGTCATAATACCTTGCTTTTCCAAGCAAGAGATAGGCTTCGTCAATTTGACTGTTTCTTTCCCTTCCGCCAATGTTCATAGAATGTTTTTGAATTGCCTTAGTGGCTTTGGTTTCGGCAAGTTCAAAATCACTGCTTTTTGGTTTTTGATCCGAGCGAAGATCTTCTTTGAATTGCATTTTTTCAATAGGCAATCGCTTCCAAAAATTATCTTTACTATCGCCTTCAATTGCTTTTAATCCTTTGTCTAAGCCTATTTGACCGTTAAACAAAATATTATATTCTGTGCTTAGCGCATGAGATTTTCTAGCTAAAAAAGTGTCTTTCTTGGTAGAACAAGCTATCAAAAAAAACAAGAATCCTAAAATAAAAGTGTATTTATATACGTTGGTTTTCAATGGTAGCCTTTTTAATCCTTTAACTTTTAAAAGTATGTTTTAGTATAATGACTGGTAAAAATACGTTTCTTTTTGTAATATGGAAATTTAAACCGCAAAAAACGTTTCCAACTCTTGCAGGGTTTCGGTTGAGGTTTGAATGTCTTTCACAATTTCACCTCTGTCTAATACTACAATCCTATTGCAAACCTCAACAGTATGCTGCAAATCGTGGCTTGAAACCAATACCGTAACCTCAGGATTTTCAGCAAGCTCCCTGATGATTTTTTTAAGCCGACTTACGGTTGTTGGATCCAAATTGGCAAAAGGTTCGTCAAGAATTATTACTTCCGGATTACCGATAAGGGTGGCAATTATCCCTACTTTCTTCTGGTTTCCTTTGGATAAATCACGCAAATACTTTTTGTTTTTTAGGATTTCACCATTAAAAAATTCGAAATGTTTGGCCAATAAAGCATCTACATCAGCCTTATTTTGATTGCGCAAATCACCAATGAAATAAAAATATTCCTCGGGCGTGAGATAACCAATCAAGAAACTCTCATCCAAAAAAGAAGCCGTAAAAGGTTTCCAGTTTTCACTGGTATTTACCTTAACGCCATTATTGATAATAGACCCCGTTGAGGGCTGAATTAAATCCAACACCAAACTAAAAAAAGTAGTTTTTCCCGCACCATTATTGCCCACAAGACCAAAACTTTGCCCTTTTGGGATTTCTAGATTTTCGATTTGAAGTACGGTAATTCCGCTGTATGTTTTTGAAAGTTGGTTAACTTGGATCATCTTAAAAAGATTTAATTGTTGAATTGTTTTTTCTATTGGCTTATGGCTATTGCCTTTTAACTTTTTTGTTTGTAAGCATCAACGGTTTTATACTTTTCGGTTTTGTAAATTTTTTCTATATGAGAGAATACAGTGTCTCGCAAGGCAAAACCTAAAAAACCTGCAACGGCAACAAATACAAGCCCTAAATTAGGATTCATCAATGAAGTCCCCGCCCAATAAAGTAAAACCGGCAAAGCTAACTTGGGTAACGAAATGAGCATCGTGCTCACGTTAAATGCTTTTTTTTCTCCAAAAGCACCTTTGCTCGAAGCTAAATCTATTGGTGTTTTGGTATAAGCACCCCCAAGTAAAACCAAATGGGAATTGACACCAATATTATAAATCGCACCCACAACGATGGTGAGGTACACTTGCCAGCCAAAATACAAATAAAACGAGGCTAAAACCGTCGAAATAAAGGTGGCAATTACCACAAGGCACCATTTTGAACTCAAATAGCCTTTGTAAGAAATGTTTTGTGTCATCATCAAGGGGTAATAAGCACTGTCCCAACTGGGTACAAATTGGCCGAAAGTGAATAAAAATCCCCCGGAAACAAAAATTCCTGCAAAAATATTCATTACCTGTGGCTGATTGGAATGCTCTTTGAAAAAAATCAATCCGTAAAACAAAAACACTAGACTCATGACAATGGTATTTCTGGAACGTTTATTCCGCTTGATGAGTTTGATATCGTTTTTTAGAAAAGTTCCCAAGGTGCCAAACTGGTTTAACCAAGTGAGATTCTCGGTTTTGGCGATATCGTGTTTGGTCGAAAGTCCCACATCAAGATATAACTCACTTTTGAAATAGTTGAAGGTGTAATAATACAAACCTACCAACACCAAAACAGGAAGTAAAAATAACCCTTTTGAAGCAAACAATCCATCGAAAAACACCACCGTATAATCCGTAATGTTGAAAACGCCATAATAATGGCAACCCCCAAGAATAGCTGCGATTCCAAGAAAAAGGACAAACAAATTGTCTTTGTTATTCAAAATAATATTCAAAAAATTGTTACAATACACCAAGGCCATCATCGCTAGATGCCATAGAATAACGCCCTGAATAGCGTAACCCTCAACCAGTAAAATAATAGAAAAGGGCACGAAGAAAAAAGCTTGAAGCGTATTAGGCGCCGATAAGATTGTTTTTCCTAAAGAAAAATGGACAATTATTGCCTTTTTGATGGACAAAACCAACAAGGGACGAATATGGAGCACGGGGATTTTTTGTGCCAACAATCGCAAGGCGATACCCACCAAAAAATAGTAGGCCAAGTATTTATTGACCTCGTGCAACGGATCCAGATGCATTTTTTTCAATCCATAAAAAGCGCCAATTCCTGCCATTAATAAGATCCCTGCATACAGAACGATCACAAAACCAATAAGGATTTTAAATGCTAAATTAGTCCCGAAGGACGCCGATCTGATAAACGCTTTCCATTCGAGATAAAGGAATTTTTGGATCATATAGACGGGGGTTTTGATTTTCATTAAAATGGAGTGAAAGTAAGGAATTGTTACGATTTTTCGAGCATATATTCCGGATAAGTTTTTGTAAGTGCTACAGCGACTTTCATGGGGATGATTTTGAGTTGGATATGAATATAAAGCGCAATGAAAAACAATACCGCCAATACTTATAAACAATTAATTTAGGTAAAAAAAATTCAAATGAATTGAATAGCAGCACTTCTAAATTCAGGATTAGGAAATCGATTAGGAGCCAAAACCATTCCAAATTATAATTTCAAGCATCAGCCCTTATTTTCAGGGGATATATCGCCTATTCAAGTCCTATTCAAACCCTATCTTAATTCTCTCTGAATTCAATTGACTCTATACTGACTCTATACTCAGTCTATACTCACTCTATAGAAAAGCATGTTTTTATAGACTCAATATAGAAATAGAATACAATTAAGTTAGAAATATTATGACTTAAATAAGACATAGAATAACCTTTACATTGCCTTATAAGATCGCGTGTGCAATAGATACGTATTGACAGACGCCATAAACCAAATAGCCTTACACACCACTACTTTGAACTTTTTTCTCCCTTTTTGATACTATAACAGACAGGAACAACTTATAAAAAAAAGAATCTTCTAAGCCGAATTCATTTAATATTTTTAAGGGTTTACTATATTTGCAAAAAAATTATCTCATGCCATCATTCAAGAAATTGGTTATAAAAGAAATAAAGCACGAAACGGCGGCGGCTGTTTCTATCCTTTTTAATGTTCCTTCGGAATTAAATCCAAATTATACTTTCGTTGCCGGTCAATACGTTAATTTAAAATTGACTCTTGACGGACACGAAATACGTCGCGCTTATTCTATTTGTTCTTCGCCTGAAAGTGGCGAATTGAGAATCGCGGTAAAAGCAGTAAAAGAGGGTAATTTTTCCCAATTTGCCAATACAAAACTGAAAGTAGGCGATGTCCTCGAAGTAGGAAAACCGGAAGGAAAATTCACATTTGAACCAAAATCCGATCGTCAAAAAAACTATGTCGCTTTTGTGGCCGGAAGCGGAATTACCCCGGTGATTTCGATCTTGAAATCGGTTTTGAAAAGTGAACCTCTCAGTACTTTTGTTTTGGTTTACGGCAACAAATCACCCAAAGAAACCATCTTTCATCAGGAATTACACGATTTACAATCCAAATTTACGGGTCGACTCTTTGTTCATTATGTTTTCAGCCGTGCCAAAGTCGAAGGGGAACTTTTTGGAAGAATCGATAAATCGGTGGTGAATTTTGTGCTGAACAACAAACACAAGGAATTGGATTTCGACAAGTTCTATTTGTGCGGTCCAGAAGAAATGATTAACACCGTTTCTAAAGTGCTCAAGGAACACAACATCAAGGATGCTGCCATTAAATTCGAATTATTTTCGAGCGCGGCGGCTGAAGATAAAATCGAAAAATCGCTCGAGGGTCACACGAAAATATCTGTTTTGGTGGATGACGAGGAAACGTCTTTCGAAATGTCACAAAAACAAACCATTCTTGAAGCATCGCTCAAACAAGGCATTGACGCTCCCTATTCGTGTCAGGGTGGAATTTGCAGCAGCTGTTTGGCTCGCATTAAATCCGGAACTGCCGAAATGTCGAAAAACTCCATTTTAACGGACAGCGAAATCGCCGAAGGCTTAATACTTACTTGCCAAGCACATCCTACCTCCGCAACGATTTTTGTGGATTATGATGATGTATAAAAAGTCTAAATGATACCGAAAACTTCTCTGAAAAGGGAAGTTTTTTTTATTTTAGAGAAGTGGTAATTTTTTCGATAATGGTTGCTGGCAAAATCGTTCGCATGGCGCTTTCATAGCCTTCCACTTTTTTATTTCCGTATACCGATGTGGGTAGTTTGGGAAACAAATTTCTATCCGGTCCCAAGGTATTTTCTAAAGGCTGATGAAACGGAGAAAAACCTGCAAAGGGATGGGTTGCGCCCCAAAGCGTAATGACTTTTACCCCAAACATTGCGGCAATATGGGCATTTCCGGAATCCATAGAAAGCATAAGATCGAGATTGCTAATGAGTTGTAATTCCTGCTTGAAATTAATTTTTCCTGCACAATTAATTACGTTTTCCCTTTGATTTGAAAGGGAATCCAATAATCCAATTTCCTTTTTACCGCCACCAAAAAGAAGTATTTTATAGGTAGCATTTTCTGCTAATTTGTCGATTACCTGCTGCATTAAATCCAAAGGATATACTTTGGAATCATATTGTGCAAAAGGGGCAATTCCGATCCATTTAGCTGCTTCTTCTTTAGGAATATCGCCCGTTAAATGAATGGTTTCTAAATCTAAATTTTGTTTTTTTATAAATACTGGATGAGATAAATCAATTGGATAACCAAGTTGTTCAAAGACTTTAGCGTGTCTTTCGAACATTGTAGGCAATTGTTTGAAAATTTTATTTTCAGCACGAGTTAATGCGGTTTTTCCGGCTCGGCCTTTATCAACATAAGCTGTTTTTGTTCCGCGCATAGCAAATAAAGTTCGGATGACTTTAGAACGCAAAACATTATGCAGATCGGCAATTTCGATAATTCCTTTTGATTTCAAATCTTTGTATAAACGGAACAATCCCAAAAATCCTTTGTGTTCATGATGGACGTAAACTGGAAAGAAATCAACATTGGGAATATTTTGGAAAATTGGTTTGAAAAATATTCTTGAAACTACCGTGATTTTTAGTTGGGGGTGTTGATGAACCAGAGCCATTATCACCGGAACCGTCATGGCTACGTCCCCCATTGCTGAAAGTCGTATGACCGCTATATGTTTTGGTTTTTTGAACAATTTATAAACTTGGTGGAATTTATTTCTTATTTTGATACAAAACCGGATTCAAATCATCATCATTGTACATTTTCATTTGTTTGTACACTTTCATGAATTTATCTCCATTTTCGATGTCTTTCAGTAAATCGTCAATGGCAGTCGACAAATCGGTTCTTTGTTCCAACAAAACATTTAACTTTGCTTGACATTTGTCTCTATGGTCTAGCGAAGCTTTGGCACGATTGACTTCTTCGTTCATATGGTAAATTTTCAAGGCCAAAATAGACAACCTGTCAAATGCCCAAGCTGGACTTTCGGAATTGATTTTAGCCTTTTCTTTTGCGGTAACGTGACTGTATTTTTGAAGGAAATAGCCATCGATATATTCCACCATATCGGTTCTTTCTTGGTTGGAAGCGTCAATTCTTCTTTTCAAAGCCAAAGCTTCAACCGGGTCAATGTTGGGATCACGGATAATATCTTCGAAGTGCCATTGCACGGTGTCTATCCAGTTTTTCACATATAACAAATGCTCGAATTTTTCCTTTGGAAAAGGATTGTTTATGGGTTGATCCACATTATCAAATAAATGATAATCCTGAATGCTTTGTTCGAAAACGGAATAAGCTAATTTTGAAAACATGTCTTTATATTTTAAAACACAAAGATACTTTTTATACTTTTATAGTCTATAAAAAACTTAAGAAGTTTAATTCAAATTTGAAACAATGCAAACTCATTATTTATCGGAAGACAATAGTATTCTAAATCACTTTCTTGGTCAAATCAGAAACGTGAAAGTTCAAAATGACAGTATGCGTTTTCGAAGAAATATTGAACGCATTGGCGAAGTAATGGCCTATGAATTAAGCAAAGATTTACATTATAAAACCATTGAAATCCAGACCCCTCTCGGGATCAAAAAAACTACTGAAATAGAAGACAAATTAGTTTTATGTTCTATTCTTCGGGCTGGTTTGCCGTTGCATTTAGGCTTCTTGAATTATTTTGACAGTTCCGAAAACGGTTTTGTTTCGGCCTACAGACATCATCCCAACAATGATGATGATTTTGATATTTTGGTTGAATACCAAGCCGTTCCAAAAATCGAAACCAAGACATTGCTGTTGATTGATCCGATGCTTGCCACGGGACAATCGATGGTTGCTGTTTTTAACAAATTAATGGAAAATGGACGTCCAAAAGAAATTCATATTGCCGTTATCATTGCTGCTCCCGAGGGAATCGCCTATCTCGAAAAACATTTGCCGGATTCCTGCCATCTTTGGGTAGCGACTTTAGACGAAAAACTAAACGATAAAAAATTCATTGTTCCAGGATTGGGTGATGCTGGAGATTTGGCTTACGGAAACAAATTATAATTGCGAGAAAAACGCAAACAAACTACAGGCAATAAGCACAAATAAAACCATTTCTTGCTGCAATTTTGGTTGTTTCATTTCGATATGACTGGTTGCTATTATTGACAAAGGTGCAATTGTAAAGACTAATAAATCGTTGCTTTTGTTGGAAGAAACTACAAAAATCAAAACTCCAATAAAAAAGAATCCAATTATTTTTTTGAAAGAGGTGTGCAGTATTTGTGGCCTATTTGATAAAGTTGCGAACATTGAAATTAAAAAGAATAAAACAATTGTCGCATAAATTGACAAGGCCGCGTTTTGATAATTATTGATAAAATAATTTATCTTAAAATTGATTACTGCATTTGTATTGACATATTGAATAGCATTTTTGTAAAAAATCAAGGAAAAAAGGAGAGAAATAATCCCTGCTACAAAAAAAGCGATAAACGGCAAAACCCAATTTCTATAATCTCTG
>CAIOTL010000097.1 GCA_903861155.1 uncultured Bacteroidota bacterium | reverse complement strand
ATACTTTTTGCAAAATTATGGAGACTATAAAAATACTTTGGGTCGATGACGAGATTGACTATTTAAAACCACACATTTTATTTCTGGAAAAGAAAAATTATAGCGTCACGACTTGCAATAACGGTCGCGATGCGATTGATATTTTTGAAGAAAACAATTTTGACATTGTTTTTCTGGACGAAAATATGCCCGGTATGAGTGGGTTGGAAACACTTTCAGAAATGAAGGAAAAAAAATCCTCCATCCCGATGATTATGATTACCAAAAGCGAGGAAGAATATATTATGGAGGAAGCCATTGGCTCAAAAATTGCCGATTATTTGATAAAACCAGTGAATCCCAACCAGATTTTGTTGAGTTTGAAGAAGAATTTGGATCACTCGCGATTGGTATCGCAGAAAACAACCTTGGATTACCAGAAGGAATTCCGGAAAATTTCGATGGAAATGGCTATGGTCAATTCATTCGATGACTGGATAGAATTGTATAAAAAATTAGTTTTTTGGGAATTGGAACTTGAAAACATCAACGATCAAGGAATGGTTGAAATTCTCGAATCCCAAAAAGCAGAAGCCAATTCGCAATTCGGGAAATTCATAGAGCGTAATTACGAAGATTGGTTTGCTCCAAAAGCAAATAAACCGGTTCTTTCACATAATTTATTCAGAGAATTAGTAGTTCCGGAGATTGTAAAAAAAGACAAACCTATATTATTTGTTGTTATTGATAATTTACGTTATGATCAATGGAAAGTTTTCGAAAGCGTGGTGGGTAATCATTATAAATTGGAAAAAGAAGTTCCGTATTACGCCATTTTGCCAACGGCAACACAATATGCACGAAATGCAATTTTCTCAGGTTTAACACCTCTTGAGATGGAAAAACAGTTTCCGCAATACTGGAAAAATGATCCCGAAGAAGGCGGAAAAAACTTGTTTGAAGCCGAGTTTTTGGCAGCGCAATTAAAACGATTAGGATTGAACATCAAGCAGGATTATTTTAAAATCACCAATTTGGCTGGAGGAAAAAAACTGGTCGAAAATTTCAAATCGCTTAAAAACAATGATTTGGTGACGGTTGTTTACAATTTCGTGGATATGCTTTCACATGCAAAAACCGAAATGGACGTGGTGAAAGAACTTGCTTCGGACGACAAAGCCTACCGCTCGTTAACCTTGAGTTGGTTCAAGAATTCTCCGCTTTTGGAAATTATTCAACAATCCCAAAATTTAGGGTTTAAATTGATTTTGACCACTGATCACGGAACCATAAACGTAAAAAACCCTTCAAAAGTGATAGGAGATAAAAACACGAGTCTTAATTTACGTTACAAAACCGGTCGCAGTTTATCCTACGAACACAAAGATGTTTATGCAGTGAAAGACCCTAAAAATGTGGGTTTGCCAACAATTAATATGAGCAGTTCCTATATTTTTGCAAAAAACGATTTATTCTTGGCCTATGTAAATAACTACAACCATTACGTAAGTTATTATAAAAATACCTATCAACACGGAGGAATTTCATTGGAAGAAATGATTATTCCATTTTTGATTTTTAACCCAAAGTAAATACAAAATCCTAAATTTATGGAAATCACTTTTTCAATAGACGAAATCAATGAAGCAGCGCGGAAAATTTTGGAACAAAATCCGAATAAAGTCATCCTTTTTCACGGAGAAATGGGTGTTGGAAAAACCACTTTGATAAAAGCTTTGGCAAAACAACTTGGTGTAAACGAAGTGACAAGTAGTCCGACTTATTCTTTAGTTAATGAATATCAAACAATTAATAGTCAATTAGTTTACCATTTTGATTTTTACAGAATTAAGAACGAATTGGAAGCCTTGGATATGGGAGCCGATGAATATTTGTATTCCGATAATTGGTGCTTTATTGAATGGGCAGAGAAAATTCAAAATCTCATTCCTGATCTGCATTCAGTCATTTCAATTATATTACTTATAGATGGAAAACGATCTTTAAAATTGAGCTAATTTATAGCATTATGGATATAGATAATAATTATCACCTTTTACCAGGTTTAAAGGTAGAAATAAAAATCTTGAATCTAAAATGGTAGAAAAAATATTTCAAAGTTGAAGCCAAAGACGAGAAAATGCTTTCGGATCCTCAAGGATAATCATCGACATTTTATACCAAGTACAACGACAAAATTGTAAGCACGGGTTCCTTGTTTAAATTAGACTAAACCACTTTCGAGATGAGAAAAATGGTTGTAACTGGCGGTTTTTATGTACTTCGAATCGGCAACAAACTTATGGCACATTGCATAGAAATTAACAAGCAAAAAGGCTTAAAAAACCTTTTTTGTATTCAAATCTGCTATTTATTTGCATAAAAAAATTGGTTTTGTAGAAGTTTCGTTGAAAAAAGGGTATTTACGAAAGAGCCGACATCAAAATGGAACGAATAATTTAGTTAAATTTGCCAAACATTTAAAAATAACTGAATACCAAATTAATAATTTTATTTGAACAAATTCTAATTTTATTCATTAAATTGTAACACTAATTTCACAGAACCAATGGCAATAACTCCTTTCACAAAACAACAGCTATTACCTCAAGAGGAAAAACTTGAAATAACGAGACAGAAAAGCGAACTTTTCATTGGTATTCCAAAAGAAACAAGTTACCAAGAACGTCGAATTTGTCTCACTCCTGACGCAGTAAATTCGTTGACTTATCAAGGACATAGGGTGATGATTGAAGCTGGTGCTGGAGAAAATTCTAGTTATTCAGATAAAGAATATACCGATGCTGGTGCGGATATTACCAAAGATACCAGGAAAGTTTTTAGTTGTCCAATAATTTTAAAAGTGGAACCACCCAGCTTGATAGAAATCGAAATGATTAATCCCGAAGCCATTATTATATCGGCTATTCAGTTAAAAACCAGAAAAAAAACCTATTTTTCGGCTTTAGCCAAAAAGAAAATTACCGCACTAGCTTTCGAATACATAAAAGATGAAGACGGTTCCTATCCTGCAGTAAAGGCTTTAAGCGAAATTGCAGGAATTGCATCAATCTTGATAGCTGCTGAATTGATGATTACCAATCAATACGGTAAAGGATTATTATTTGGGAACATAACCGGCGTTCCTCCTACTGATGTTGTAATTCTTGGAGCAGGAACCGTTGGCGAATTTGCAGCGAGAACAGCTATTGGACTGGGTGCCAATGTGAAAGTTTTCGACAATTCAATCACAAAATTGCGTCGATTGCAAAACAATTTGAATCAGCGGATTTTCACTTCAACTATTCAACCAAAATCCTTATTGAAAGCATTGAGAAGATGCGATGTAGTCATTGGTGCAATGCGTGGCAAAGAACGTTGTCCTGTAATTGTTACAGAAACTATGGTAGAACATATGAAAAAAGGTGCCGTAATTGTTGATGTAAGTATTGATACTGGAGGTTGTTTTGAAACATCGGAAGTTACTACCCACGAAAAACCAACATTTGTCAAGAGTGGTGTTTTGCATTATTGCGTTCCAAATATTCCTTCAAGATATTCAAAAACAGCATCGCTTTCTATTAGCAATATTATAACACCTTTTCTTTTGCAAATTGCTGAAGATGGCGGAATCGAAAGTGCCATTCGACGTAACACGGGCTTAAAAAATGGAGTTTATCTATACCATGGAATCCTTACCAACAAAGCCATTGGAGACTGGTTTGACCTGTCAAACAACGACATTAATTTAATCGTATTTTAAATAAACTTTATTTTACCTTTGCCGAAAATTTAATTTATGAAATTAGCTCACCGTTTTGCCTACTATTTATTGGGATTAATTATAGGATCGTTTTTTGTTGCTGCTGTATTTGCTGGAAAAGATACCCGTTGTAACTATTTTCCAAATGCTAGGGTTTTAAATAATTTAAGAAATAAACCCTTTCAATATTCGAATAAAGCATCTCAAATATTGGCTGAAAAATGGATTGACACCATCGATATAAAAAACACCTTGAAATTTGGAGATGTGGATTTTGACAAAAGCAACATTGAAGTAGGAAATGGCAAAATATATGTTATCGAAGGGAAAACCATAAAAAACAAAAAGATTATACTCGAAGTAATTAGCTATCCAGAAAAAGCTGTTTTGGAGGATATAATTAAAAAATAATAAAAACACATTAGCATAAAAAGACTCCTCAAATATTGAGGAGTCTTTTTATGAAACCCTTTCATAGGATCAAATCATAAAATTTCTAGAGAATTTAAGAATTAGTTACATTAATTATCCGTTCTACAGAAATTAATGTTTTTTTTAAAGTATGCACAATCAGCTAACTAACTTTCTATTTGTAAGCATATATTTAAATTTATATTATTCGTAATATAAAAACCAAAAATCATCGATTTAATGTTTTTTAAAATAATTATACATTCATTATTATCATATAAATTTGATAAATGATGATTTTTTCAATATTTGTAGTACAAAATAATAGTTTAAAAACCCCACTGATCTCTATAAAAATAGCCCTTTAACACAAAACTGTTTACAAATTTGATCAAAGTGTTAAGCTATTTCCTCACATTTTTAGATTGAGACCCGCAGCACATCCTAGAACAGTAATCGAAGGTTACACTTTCAAAATCTATCCCGAAAATCATTTTATCAATTGGCAACAAGATCCTTTTGGTAATTACCAAGCAAGAGTGGTTTTTAACGAAAAAATAACCGAACTAAGAGTTGAATTGGAAGTAATCGCCAAACTTAAAGTCATTAATCCTTTTGAATTTTTTGTAGAAGAATATGCCGAAACCTTGCCATTTCTTTACAAAAATAAACTCCACAAAGAATTATGGCCCTCATCGAGTTCTTATGAAGAAAGCGCACCTCTAATCAATACAACAACTGTTTCTAGATTTGTTTCTCAAAATAAAAACAATTTAAAACCAGATATACCAATAGAATTGGTTAATTCTGAATATCCAAATACATTGGACTTAAGACATTTTTGGGTGGCAAAAAAATAACAACTTATTTTGAATAATTGTATTGTGGTTCCCATTAAAAACTATTATTTTGCATGAATATTATAACATAAATCATTCAATACGAACAAATGATTCAAGATATTTCACTGGGACTACTCAACGCTTATAAAGAAAAAACAAATTCCTACGACGAAGTAATTGACCATCATGGCAATATAAAACCCTATTGGCAAGGCTTATTTGACACATTAGAAACTATCGGTATTGAAGAAATCGAATTGCGTAATCAAGAGATTATCAAAAAATTAAAGGAAAACGGAGTTACTTATAATGTGTATGAGGCCGACAAAGAAACAGATCGCACTTGGAAACTGGATCCAATTCCATTTCTAATTCACGAATCCGAATGGAAAACAATAGAAAAGGGATTAAAACAAAGAGCGCGTTTGTTAGATTTGATTTTAAAAGACCTTTATGGCCCTCAATTATTAATCAAAAAATCAATTATTCCTGCCGAATTAGTTTTTGATAATTTAGGTTTCCTTTTGCCTTGCTTTGACATTAGACAAAAACACGATAAGCAATTATTGAATTATGCGGTTGATTTAGCCCGAGGGCCTGATGGAAAAATGTGGTTATTAGACAACCGCACGCAGTCAGCATCAGGAACAGGATATGCACTCGAAAATAGAATTGTCATGAGTAAGGTTTTACCCGAACTTAATAAAAAAATATATAGAAGCAGGCTTTCTCCTTATTTTAGTCAATTACAAAAAACGGTTGACACCCTGGGAAACAATACTAATGAAAATCCAAATGTGGTTTTCTTGACACCCGGTCCCGGAAACGAAACCTATTTCGAACACGTTTACCTTTCCTCTTATTTAGGCTACACCTTGGTTCAAGGAAGTGACCTTCTGGTTAGAGATGGTTTTTTATGGTTAAAAGCTATCGATCAACTCGAACGCGTAGATGTTATTATCAAACGGTTAGACGATGAATGGTGTGATCCTCTTGAATTACGGCGAGATTCTTTGCTGGGAATTCCTGGTTTATTGCAAGTGATGCGCTTAGGAAATGTCGCCGTTTTCAATCCTCCAGGAACAAGTGTATTAGAGAATTATGGACTTATGGCTTTTATGCAAAATGCAAGTAAATTTTTACTAGACGAACCTTTATTGATGAATTCAGTTGCTACTTGGTGGTGTGGTCAAACCAAAGAATTAAACTTTGTTATCGCTAATTTACACAAATTAATCATAAAAAAAACCAATAGAAAACAAGGTTTTAGGTCCATTTATGGACGCTTATTGAATTTGCAACAACTCGAAGATCTGAAACAACTAATTCTCAAAAATCCTAAAGACTTTGTTGCCCAAGAAGAAGTAAGTCTATCCACTACACCTTCTTTTATTAATGGCACTATAGAACCTAGATTTGCTTCAATTCGTGCTTTTTTAGTAGCCGATGGCGAAGATTACCAAGTAATGCAGGGAGGGTTAACACGAAGTTCCGCCGTGAAAGGAAAATTTGAGATTTCAAACCGATTTGGAGGGATTTCAAAAGATACCTGGATAATATCCGATATACCATCAGCCTATGTTGAAAAAGTTATCGAACGAAAAAATAACTACAACCAACTAAATAATTCCTTGACCAGCAGAAATGCCGAAAACTTATTTTGGGTGGGTCGCTTGTGCGAAAGAACAATGGCACTTCGTAGTTTTATCAAAATAATCCTGAATAGACTTAACGAAAATGTTGCCAAAACTGAAAAAAAACAACCTGAATTTTTAATTGTATTATTAAAATCACTCACACATCTCACTCAAACCTATCCCGGATTTGTTGGAAAAGAACCTAAAGAGGGGGAAGAATCGGACAATGAAGCTATTTTTGAAAATCCAATTGCAGAATTACTTCTTTTGATTAATGATTCTGAAAAAGCAGGTTCAGTTGTTTATAATGTTCAATCACTGCTCAACACCATTAATCAAGTGAGCGAAAAATGGAATCATGACACCCGACGGATCATTAATTTGGTTCAGGAAAGTCTTTTTGCACTTAAAAATACCAATATCCGAAGCATCAATCAGGTAAATCACTCTTTAGACAAATTGCATATTCGTCTTTTTTCATTTTATGGAAATATCTACGAAACTTTACCGCGAGATAATGGCTTTTATCTATTAGAAACGGGAAAAAACATTGAACGAATACTGTCCTTAATCTCTGTTTTTCGCTCAACTTTTAATTATAAAAAAAATGAGGAAGAAGAAGCCGTTTTGATAGAAGCCATTTTAGAAAAACATAATTTATTGACTCAATATCGAAATATT
>CAIOTL010000096.1 GCA_903861155.1 uncultured Bacteroidota bacterium | reverse complement strand
TGAGTCCTTTATTCTGCATTATTACTAAAAATTAATTATTTTATTATTTATTTTTTGTTTCACCCCCTATAAAATAAGGCATAACATTCATTTTTATTGAAAAATAAGCTGTTATGAATTACATCATCTTTTTTAAACCGAGCAAATATATAATTAACGTAAAGATTAACCAATTTATTTATTGATTAATGTCAAAAAAAAGACTGCAATTGTGCAGTCTTTTCTATTTTATACCTATATTATTATGCTAAAACTGATTTCAGGTCGGCATTCATATTGCGAACTGCCTCGGCACTTTTGGCGAAAGCCGCTTTTTCGGCATCGCTTAATCTGATGTCAAGAATTTCTTCAATTCCGTTTTTACCTATAATACAAGGAACGCCAATGCAAATATCGCTTTGACCGTATTCACCATCCAACATTACGGAACAAGCAATCATTTTATTTTGGTCATTCAAGATACTATCCACCAAATATGCCACCGAAGCTCCTGGTGCATACCAAGCTGAAGTTCCCAAAAGACCCGTTAATGTAGCTCCGCCAACCATAGTGTCAGCAGCAACTTTAGCTAATTCTTCTTCAGAAAGGAATTCTGAAACCGGAATACCATTATACGAAGCCAATCTTGTCAACGGAATCATTGTAGTGTCGCCGTGACCGCCAATAACCATTGCCGAAACATCGTTTGGTGATTTATCTAACGCTTTTGACAAATAATATCTAAAACGAGAACTGTCAAGTGCTCCGCCCATTCCTATAATTCTGTTTTTTGGCAAACCTGTCGCTTTCAATGTCAAATAAGTCATTGTATCCATAGGATTTGAAACCACCACAATAATTGCATTTGGAGAATGTGTCAATACATTATCAGCAACCGTTTTCACAATTCCTGCGTTGATTCCTATCAATTCTTCACGTGTCATTCCTGGTTTTCTAGGAATTCCAGAAGTAATCACGACCACGTCGCTATTGGCTGTTTTTGAATAATCATTGGTAACTCCCGATACTTTGGTATTAAAACCTGTATTGGTAGCACATTGAGAAATATCCATTGCTTTACCTTCGGCAAAGCCTTCTCTGATATCCAATAATACTACCTCACTGGCAATTCCTCTATAAGAAATTGAATCTGCGCAAGATGCTCCCACATTCCCTGCTCCTACAATTGTAACTTTCATTTTATATTTTTTATTCGTTGTTGTTTAATTATTTAATTACGCATCAATATTAGCATAAACCGCATTTTTCTCGATAAATTCTCTTCTTGGCGGCACCTCATCTCCCATTAACATGGAAAAAACTCTATCTGCTTCGGCAAGACTGTCAATATTTACTTGACGTAAGGTTCTGAAACTTGGATCCATTGTAGTTTCCCATAATTGTTCCGCATTCATTTCTCCAAGACCTTTATAACGCTGAATTCCAGCGCTTCCACCCATTCTAGCATTAGCTTGATCGCGTTGATCTTCCGTCCAAGCGTATTCCTTCTTGTTTCCTTTTTTAACTAAATACAAAGGTGGCGCTGCTATATATACATGCCCTTCTTCGATCAATTCTTTCATAAAACGGAAGAAGAATGTCAAAATCAAAGTAGAAATGTGACTCCCATCGACATCGGCATCACACATAATAATAACTTTATGGTAACGCAATTTTGAGATATTCAAAGCTTTGCTGTCCTCTTCTGTCCCAACGGTTACACCAAGTGCAGTAAATATATTTCTGATTTCTTCGTTTTCGAAAACTTTGTGATGCATCGCTTTTTCGACATTCAAAATCTTACCACGTAATGGTAAAATAGCTTGAAAGGCGCGGTCACGTCCTTGTTTTGCTGTTCCACCTGCCGAATCTCCCTCGACAAGATATACCTCACATTTTTGAGGATCTTGTTCCGAACAATCCGAAAGTTTACCTGGCAATCCGCCTCCACCCATAACGGGTTTTCGCTGTACCATTTCACGTGCTTTTTTAGCGGCGTGACGAGCCTGAGCAGCCAAAATCACTTTTTGAACAATAACTCGAGCATCATTTGGATTTTCTTCCAAATAATTCTCAATCATCTCGCTCACCGCTTGACTTACTGGCGCAACTACTTCTCTATTCCCTAATTTTGTTTTGGTCTGACCTTCGAATTGTGGTTCTGAAACTTTTACCGAAATAATAGCCGTAAGCCCTTCACGGAAGTCATCTCCGGCAATTTCAAATTTCAATTTATCTAGCATTCCAGAAGTATCCGCATATTTCTTCAAAGCTCTGGTTAAACCCGTTCTAAAACCTTGCAAGTGCGTTCCTCCTTCATGTGTATTAATGTTATTCACATAAGCAAAAATATTCTCGGTATAACTTGTATTGTAAATTAAAGCAACCTCAACAGGAATCTCCCCTTTTTCAGAATTCATTGAGATGACGTGAGAAATAATTGGTTCCCGATTGGCATCCAAATAACGAACGTATTCTTTTAAACCTTCGGTAGAATGAAAAATTTCCGAAACAAAATTTCCATCTTTATCTACTTCTCTTTTATCTGTGAAAGTGATGGTAATTCCTTTGTTAAGAAAAGACAACTCACGCATTCTGGACGATAAAGTATCATACGCAAAATCCGTAGTTTGAGTAAAAATTACTGGGTCTGGATAAAAAATTACTATGGTTCCTCTTTTAGTCGTTTCCCCAATTTGTTTTACAGGATAAAGAGATTTCCCTCTTTCGTATTCTTGTTCATATACTTTTCCATCTCTGTGAACTGTCGCTCTCAAATGTTTAGATAGTGCATTCACCACAGAAACCCCAACACCGTGCAATCCTCCGGAAACTTTATAAGAATCCTTGTCGAATTTTCCTCCGGCACCAATCTTAGTCATTACAACCTCAAGAGCCGAAACACCTTCTTTTTTATGCATATCAACCGGGATCCCACGTCCGTTGTCTTCAACAGAAACTGATCCGTCCTCATTTATATCTACTCTAATGGTATCACAATGACCACCCATCGCTTCATCAATGGAGTTATCGACAACCTCATAAACTAAATGATGTAGACCACGAACACCTACATCTCCTATGTACATTGAAGGACGCATTCTTACGTGCTCCATTCCTTCTAATGCCTGAATACTATCTGCTGAATAATTGTTCTTCTTAATTTCGTCGCTCATATAAATTTACTCTAAAAATGTATTTTTTGTATAACACGCAAATATATGAAAACACATACCATTTTATAGCTAAAATTGTGTTATAAGTTCGTAAGTTATTAACAAAAGAGTGTCAATTTTAACAGAAAAGACAGTTTCTAAAATGAATTTAAATTTAAAAAAAATACCGTTGATCTTTATAAATTAAAACATAAAACAATATTAATTCTTTGTGCATTTTTTTAAAATTGAATAAAAAATAAAAGTGGATTTATATTTTTCAATATAAATCCACTTTAGTAATAATTTAGATTACAAACCCTATTTCCTTATGATTCGAACATTCATTTCTTCTACCTTTTTATCCGATAAAAGCGATGGTGCGCCAAATAACAAATCCTCACTAGTTCCTGTTTTCGGGAAAGCCATTACTTCTCTGATGGATGCTTTTTTCTCTAAAATCATCATCAAACGATCAATTCCCCAAGCAATTCCTCCGTGTGGTGGTGCTCCGTATTGAAAAGCTTTATACATTGTTCCAACGCTCTTCATCATCTCTTCTTTATTGTAACCCATATTTCTATAAGTTGCTTCCAAAATTTCCGATTTATGTGCACGAACTGATCCTCCACCTATTTCGTAACCATTCAAGATAATATCGTATTGTTGCGCAATGATAGTTCCGATTTCTTCATCAGTTCCACTCATATGTTTTTGCAAATCATAAATGGCTGGCATCGAGAATGGATTGTGTGTAAATGTCCATCTTCCTTCATCTGTTCTTTCAAACATTGGAAAATCAACTACCCAAGCTGGACATAATTCTTTCGGGTTAATTAAGTGCAATATTCTACCCATTTCTTGACGAACAGCATCCAAAGCTTTGTTAGCAGTTGCATAATCTGCCGCTGAAAAGAATACAATATCTCCCACTTGTGCATTAGTAGCTTTTATAATTCCTGCTGCAATTTCTTCACCTAAAAACTTAATAATTGGCGATTGCAATTCGTCTTCATTTACAATAATATAAGCCAATCCACCTAAACCGTGCTGTTGAGCAATAGCCGTAAGATTTTCGATTTGGCCTTTAGACATACGCTTGTTTCCTTGCTCTTGAGCCGAAACTTTGATACATTTTACAATTCCACCCTCTTCAATAGGCTTGCTAAATACTTGGAAGGTAGTTTCTTTTACGATATCTGTAATGTCTTGCATTTTCAAACCATAACGCAAATCGGGTCTATCACAACCATAGAAATCCATTGCATCTTTATAAGTAATGATTTCAAACGGACGCAAAATCCACTTGTTGCCATATATTTTCTTCACTACTTCATTAAACATTTTGGTGTTTAAATCTATAATTTGCTGCATACTGGCATAAGCCATTTCCATATCCAATTGCGTAAATTCGGGTTGACGATCTCCACGAGAGTCTTCATCTCTAAAACAACGTGCAATTTGGAAATACTTTTCGTAACCACTTACCATCAACATTTGTTTGAATTGCTGAGGCGCTTGTGGAAGCGTATAAAACAAACCTGAACCTTTACGTGTAGGAACAATAAATTCACGTGCTCCTTCATCAGTTCCTGCACTTAATATTGGCGTTTCGATTTCTAAAAATTCTTCCTCATCTAAAATGTCACGCAATAATTTAATTACTTTATGACGGTTTACAATAGCTCTTCGTACTTCTTCATTTCTATGATCTAAGAACTTGTATTGAAAACGAATTGCTTCGTTCGTTTTTGCTGCTCTTTTGATTTCAAAAGGCAATGTTTTCGATAAGTTTAAAATCTCCAATACTGAAGTTTCCAATTCAATTTTACCGGTACGTAAACCTGCATTATAATCATCTTCATGACGTCCAACAACAATACCAGTGACTGAAATAACAGATTCTGGTTTCAATTTCACTAACTCGTCAATATTAGGAAACGATTCTCTACTGATTCGCACTTGAAAAATTTCATAACTTGAATCACGCAAATCGATAAACATTAATTCACCGTGGTCCCGAACACTGGCAACCCAGCCGGACAACATCACTTCTTGTTGGATGTTTTCTTCGGATAATTGTGAAATTTTATGCGTTCTATAGGTATCTTTTATAATAATAGGAATTTCAGAAAGTGATTCTTCTTGAATTTCTTTATTCTCAACAATTGTTTCTATGGAAACCTTTTCAAATGATTGCTTATTTTCTAAAACAGCAGCGGCTCCTAATGTGTCTAAAATAATTTGGCGAATTACTTTTCCATTGGCTCCTTTTCCAATAATAGCCAAAACCTTCCCTACTAAAATACCAGCTTTCCCTTGATCTCCAGCTTTGATATCATTGGCAACAGCCTCATTTTCTGAAAGTACAGTAGCAATAACTTCCTGAACTTTTTCTTCCGATATAGTATTTTCTTCAAAGTACTTGTTGTAGTCAAAAGTTCGATCTTTTAGATAACCTGTAATTCCATTTTGAACTAGAACTGCAGTGATTTTCTCGGCTTTAAATAATTTGAAAATTTCTATTAAGTGATCAATATTATTGATTTTAGCATAATCCTCAGCCTTTATATTGTTAGCCAATGTTTTAGCAACAAAAGAAGGGTCTTTAATTTCTTTATTTATGGTTATAAATATTTGCGAACGCAACTTATCTGCGGTGAAAAATTTAGCATCTTGTGGCAAAACACCACCGTTAATTAAAATAGATTCAACAGCATAAGGCAATGCGCTTGTATCTACTTTTATAGCTTCAATTTCATCTTTAATATTTACAAAAGGCAAATCCGGTTCAGAAATAAAACGATAATCCGCTTCAAATTCTTTTTTACGCATTACTTTGGTTTGCTTTAAATCAGCATCCCATAAAACCGTAGTTTGATCTGGTCTAAACTCTTTATGCTCAATAAAATAATTGAATTGTTTCTCCACTTCCTCTTTCAAAGCTTCGACCATAAACTTAAACGAGTTCAAGTTTTTGATTTCCGTTCTTGGATTTAATTCATAATGATGTTTTTTACGTAAAGACACAGAAACATCCGATTTGAATTCTCCTTTTTCCAAATTAGCTTCAGAGATTCCCAAGTTTTGAACAATACGCTGAATGTATTGCGCGTAAGTTGAAGCATCTTCAATATTTCTGATACAAGGATCCGTAACAATTTCAATCAAAGGAACACCTGCTTTATTAAAATCGACTAACGAAATCTTCTTTTCGTGCATCAATTTTGCAGCATCTTCTTCAATATGAACCTGGGTTAAATTCACAGTAAATTGAGAACCATCGTTTCTATAGCAAGATACTTGTCCGTCAGGAATAATTGGATTATGAAATTGCGTTATTTGAATATTTTTTGGATTATCAGGATATTCGTAATGCTTTCTATCCCAAGATATTACTTCATTACTAAAGGACGAACCCACCGCTTTTCCAAAATAAATCGCTTTTATAATTGCTTCTTTATTTAATGCGGGTAAAACGCCCATTTGTCCAGTACAAACTGAACATATATTTTCGTTAGGTGTTTCTATTTCTTGATTTGGACAAGAACAAAACAACTTGGTTTTGGTATTCAATCGAACGTGAGTTTCTAGTCCGATTACCAATTCTAAATCGTGGGCTTTTAGTGCCGTAGTTAATTGCTCCAATTCCATTATATTGTATCTTTTAAGAAGTTTGCAAATTGCAACACTAATTCATCATTATTTTTTGCTGCTGTAATTTGCAGTCCAGTGCTTGTTCCTTGTGGCACTGTCAAAGTTGGCAATTGCCCCAAACTAAAACCAACGGTGTAAGCATCTGATAAATACATCGCCAAAGGATCTTTTAAACTGTCTCCAATTTTAGGAGGAGTATTTGGTGTAACTGGCGATAAAATAATATCAACCGCTGCAAAGTCTTTACTGAAGTTCTCCGAAATTTGATCTCTTAAAGCCAATCCTTTCAAATAGATTTCATCCGAAAAACCTTGTGATAACACCTGATTTCCACCTACAATTCTACGTTTTGTTTCTTCCGAAAAGTTTTCAGAACGGGTAACAGCGTAGGTTTCAATTAAATTCTCCGCTTCAATTCGGTTTCCATAATTGGTTCCGTCTAAACGAGATAAATTAGAAGCCGTTTCTGCCATTGCCAACGTATAATAAGTTGAAACCAAAATATCCGATTTAAAGAAATCTAATTCTTTAACTGCAATTCCTTTGGCTTTCAGTTTTTCGATAGTGGCTAAAAAATCAGCTTTTATTTGCGCATCGATAGCATCATTTTCAATAAAGTTTTTGAAATAACCAACCGTTTTCACAGCAGAAGTTGCAATCGCCTCTTCAGAAATTTCTGTTGAAGGAATTGAAGTTTGATCTTTTGGATCTTTACCGCTCATTACATTCAGCACAATTCGAATGTCTTCAATGGATTTCGCCAATGGGCCCACGCAATCCGTAGAAGAAGCATAAGCCATCAATCCAAATCGAGATATTCTTCCGTAAGTTGGTTTAAAACCGTAAATATGATTGTACCCAGCCGGCTGACGAATCGAACCTCCCGTATCTCCACCTATAGAAAACACCGTATATTCTTTAGCAACATTTACTGCAGAACCTCCGCTTGAACCTCCAGCAACTAATGATGGGTCGATAGCGTTTTTTACAGCTCCAAAAATGGTGTTTTCACTAGATGAACCGTGACCAAAACTATCACAGTTTTCTTTTACTAATGGAATAGCACCTGCATCCAATAATTTTTGAATTGCAGTAGCCGTGTAAGGTGATTTATAGTTTTTTAATAACTCAGAACTTGCAGTAGCATAAGTTCCTTGCAACATATAAACATCTTTAATTCCGAATGGAATTCCTTCCAACAAACCTATTGTTTCTCCGTTTGCTATTTTAGTATCTACTTTAGCAGCTAAATCTAGAGCCAAAGTATCTAATGCAGCATTTACGGAGTTATACGTATTTTGTTTTAGAAGATCTAATTTTTCTTGTACCAAAGCGGTGCAAGTTATTTGTTTTGACACCAATTGTTGGTGTATTTTTTTTATTTGAGATTCCATTTTATCCTTCTATCACTTTAGCAACCACTAAAAAACCATTTTTCTTGTTCGGGAAGTTTTCTATAATGAGTTGTTTCTCGATAGCCGAACTGGCTATCACAACATCTTCTCTTAAATCATTTACAGACAAACAATTATGATTGACATTATTCAAGGAATTATTATTGGATGGATGTGCATTTTTAATTACCTCAAATAATTGGTTCACGCTCTCGGAAGGCTGTGCTCCTTTAATACTCGACAAGATGTCGACTGTCATTGTTTTGCTCATAATTTTTTATTTCGTTTTAAAGTCAAACTTTTAAGGTGGCGAATTTACGAAAGTTTTATGAGGGAAACCCGTTTTTTTAATGATTTCAACTGTATAAAAATCCAAAAAAATGTTACAAAAAAATACAATTGTGTTAATTATTTAAGTTTTTACTGTAAAAACACTAGTTTCTTAAAAAAACAGAATCTATTCAATACTCTCAATTAAATACCTCGTCCCATTTATCTCAAAAGTAAATCCCACTTCATTTCCCATCAATTTATTTCCCAATGGCGATTGCGGAGAAAGTGCAATAACATTAATCCCATCAACAGCAATTTTAGGAAGTGCTGCACTTAAATACAAATAAATTCCATTGGCTTTAACCAAACTTCCCACAATGATCATTTTAGCTGTTTGAGTTAAATCAATTTTGTCTAAAATGGCTTTTTGAGCTAAAACTTCCTTCAATTTATGATTGAGTTTTTCTTGCTCGATATGCATCATCGACAAAGCTGTTTCGTGTTTATCCCCAGCAGAACCTTTAGCATCATTCTTCGAATCTTCGGTCAAAGCCACAATCATATCTTTGAAAACATCAATTCGGTCTTGGACTAATTGCTGATAATGTTGATGTATTTTATTTTTGAAAGTCATATTTTTATTGGAAATAGTTCAATTAAGTGGATTTCCTCACAACAAGGACAACTAGTATATTCATCATAAAAGTGAACAAAGTTATGTTTTTATTATAGAGTTTCTCCATTAAAATAGATTGCTTAAAGAATTCATTCGAAACTTTAACACGATTTTTTAATTTTATAAAAACGCATTCAATAATTTTAACATCCTAACCATTGTAATAGAAACTATGAAAAAATCGACACTCGTTACCACAATTATGTTCGCATTTATGACTCTTTTATCTTTTAATGCGAATGCCCAAAAATTTCCCGCTCTTGACAAAAGTCCAATGGACGTAGCATCCTATCCAAACGATTATAAAAACCCATCAAAAATTGTAAAAGTTACTTACAGTAGACCACAATTAAAAGGCCGAAATCTTAGTGAATTAACTCCTTATGGCAAAGTTTGGAGAACTGGTGCTAATGAAGCAACCGAAATTACGTTCTATAAAGATTTAAATTTTGGACAAACCAAAATTAAAGCTGGAACTTATACTTTATACACTATTCCTGAAAAAGATAAGTACACTATCATCATCAATAAAGACCTCAATGTTTGGGGAGCCTTTTTTTATAAACCAGAAAATGATGTTGCCCGATTAACTGTTCCCGTGACCGAAGGAAATGAACCACTTGAAGCTTTTTCTATGGTTTTTACCAAATCTGAAAATGGAATTGTGCTTAATTTAGGTTGGGATAAAGTTAGAGTTGCTGTTCCTTTCACAGAATAAGTTTTCCTTAAAAATACAAAAATGGCTTCCTTTTGAGAAGCCTTTTTTTATTGGCACTGTTTTTAAATTAAATCAATTAAAAATCAAATTTATAATTCGCTCCTAAAACAACTTGAAGTCCCTGAACTGGATAATTCAGCCATTTTTCGTAGGCTTTATTCGTGATGTTATTGGCTCTCAAAAAAGCCGTCAATCTATCACTATATTTGAAACCCAAATGGGCATTGGCATCAAAATAACTCGCTAAAGTAATTGGAGTATAAACAATAGGCACAATAGAGATGATATCCGTGTTTATTTTTAAGTCTTTTCGATCTCCAACATAAAACACATTCACGCCAGCATACCATTTTGGAGTAATATTAAAATCCAAGGTAGAACTCAACTTAATTGCTGGTAAATTCCAAGGTTCCGCCTGAAAAGTATTGGTATAACTGCTGAAAGTTCCGTTGATTCCAAAAGTGACATCTTTTGAAAAATCAGCTTTTAATTCTCCGTAAAAACTCAGGGTTTTCATATCATCATAAACCACTTGCATCGAATTTCCGAAAGCAAAATTTTGATTCGTATTGTTTTCAGTGTAATCATTACTTTTAAACAAGGCTTTATTCCTTTCGTTCACATAAGAACCACGAATGTTGTAACTCACATTATTGATGATTTTACCTTTCAATCCAGCGAAAATATCATATTGTTTGTCCGTTGGTGCAATATTCAATGTTGGTGACAAAAACGGATTGAAGTTAACAAAATCTGAATAGGTATTTTGTTCCAAATTCCCTTCGGCTCCTGCATAAAAAATCATTAAATCGCCAACGACTTTGTAGGAAGCATTAATTTGCGGATAAACATATAATTTATTTTTGCTGTTTTGGCTATCCAAACTATAAAAAATACCAGCTCCTAAATGCACCGTCCAATCGTCTTGTTTCATCACAAAACTAGGCGCAATACCAATATTGGTATAACCATATTTTATTGCATTTGTGTTCGAATAATCTTTACTGAAACTTCCTCCAAGATAATCAACAATTACGTTCGTTTTTACTGCTTTGTCGTTGATGTCAAATTGAAACGAAGGTTTCACATAAAATCTATTTTCCGAAGATCCATAAGCATCCGAAAAATGATCAAATTTTACGCTAGCCTCTTTTACAATACTTTCATTGAACACAATTTTACTTCCCAAATAAATATTGTTATAGCTTTGTTGCGGATTGATTCCTGCAATCAAATTAGCTCTATCATTTGGAGTTAATCCGCTGCCAAAACCTGTTGGCAAACCATACCAATTGTAAATCTGATTTTGATACCCCAAATCCAAATTCCAAGACAAGTCATTTTCGTGAATTCCGTAAGTTAAATCAATTGAAGTGTCATAAAATTTATTATCTAATTCGACTCCTTTTATGGAACCTTGTGAAGAAAGATGACGCAACATTCCGCCCACATAGGAGTTATTATCCAAATCCTGATTTACGAATAATTCAGCATTTACAATTCCGTAATTTCCACCTCCAAAAGTGGCGTAATTACTAAACAAATGCTTTTGCTCTTCTTTTTCGACTCCTTCCGCTTTTCCCTTTGAAGGTGTAAAAGTCGAAGCCACCGGAAAGGAGAAAATCGTATATTTTATCGTTTCCTTTTTAGTATTTCCATCATCGTCAAGCACAGGAGTTTCCTTAATTTTGAAGGCATCCGAAATGGTTGGCGTATACGGTTTTACCACATTTACAACTTCTGTTCCAATGTTTTCTTCCTTTTTTTGCGCAAAAGAAAATAGGCTTGTTAGTAAAAGACAGATAGATAATAGACGGATAGATGATAGACTTTTAAACATAAAATTATTGATTTAATGTATTTTGAAATGACATTGTTGCTTTTTGAAATTCTTCTATTTTGTTTTCAATATACTCAGTTAAATCGTCTGCTATATAATTCTGACTATTAGCCAACAACAATTGGGTTTGAAGTTCGAATGATGAACCTAAAGAAATGTCTAAAAAATGACTAAAGGATTTATTAGTCCTACTTGAACCTTCAGCAATGTTGGAAGGCATAGAAACAGAACATCTATTCATTTGACTTGTTAGCCCAAACTTTTCTATACTGGGAAAACTTGACGATATCTTAAAAATTTCCTTTGCCAATTCCATAGCCATTTGCCATATTTTTAGTTTTTTAAAATTGTGCCTTTTAAATTCACTCATATTTTTTTCTGTTATCTATTCGTCTATCCTCTCTTTGTCTAATTCTGAATCGACGAATTTGTTTTTGATTCTTCATTTTTAATGCTTTCCAATTCCGTTTGAGCTTCCGCCACGACATCTGGAAAATCAGTGAAGTTTTTTATCACATTGTCCAAGATATAAGTTGCCTGAAAACTATCTTTCAATCCATAAAAATTCTTCGCCATCAAGATTAACCCTTTGGCTCCAAAATATTTATAACCTGAATAATTCTTGGCTAATTTTTGAACTGCTGTATTTGAAGCTTCAAATTTTCCATCTTTATTTTTGAAATAAGCATCATAATATAAGGCTTCGGCGGCTAATTCTCCTTTGGCAATAGTTTGCAATTTGGCGTAAGCCGCTCTTGCTTTGGTTTCATCTCCAGTTTGTATGGCAGCACGAGCGATGATAATTTGAGCATCACTTTTTACATTATCATCCGTTTTTGGATTTGCCAAAACTTTCTCAGCATAAACCACCGAGTTGTCATAATCCTTCTTATCATAATAACACTTCATCAAATTAGACTGTGCAAAGGTTTTATTTTGAGGAAAATCGGCTTCGGTTTCCAATCGCGACAAAACTGGAATTGCTTTCGAATAATCATTGGCTTTTAAATAAATCTGTGCCAATCGCGCCAAAGATTGTTCTGTAAATTCACTTCTTGGTTCGGCAATTACATATTCATAATTAGGAATTGATTTGTTTTCTTGCGCATCCGAAAAATAGGATTGTGCCAAATAGAAATTGGCTTTTAAGGAGTGAATTCCATTGGGAAATTTAGAAACATAACCACTTAATCCCGAAATAGCCAGTCTAGTATTGTTTAGCAAATATTGTTTTTCGGCAGCTTCATAAGTGTCATTATCTAATTCCGCATCAGTAACTGTAACAAAATCTAGGGTGCGAACCCAAGTGGCATATTCATCTACTTTTCCGTTGTCCACATAAATTAATCGTGCAGTCGCAACGGCTTCCAAAGCCTCGGGAGTTTTAGGAAAATCAGCAGCTACTTTCTTGAATTTGAGCAAAGCTTGATCGTCTCTATCTGAATTGTAATAAATTAATCCTTGACGCAAAATAGCTTTGGAAGTGAAAGAACCATTTTTAAATTCGGTATTTAAACGGTCATAGGTTTTGATGGCAAGATCTTGTTGTTTATCGGCAACATAGGTATTTCCAAGCTCAAACAAGACGTCATCACGATAATCCGATTTTGGATACAATTTCAAAAAAGCATTGAGCTCTTCAATTTTTTTATTGTTTTTCAAAAGAAATCCATAGCAAATGGCTTTTTGATAATACGCATAATCAGCATCGACACTTTTTAAATCGATTACCTTATTATACGCTTCTAAAGCTGGCGTATACTTAGATTCTACAAATCTACAATCGGCCAAACGCAAGTAAGAATCATTCAAACGCACTTTGTCATTTTTCCCTTTTTCAATCTGGTTTTCGAAATAATTTCCTGCTTGGTCGTATTCCTTCAACTTAAAATAAGTATAAGCAATATTGTAATTACAGTTTGCAAATTCGGGTGTTTCCTTGGCTTGCGCCAAACCCATAAATTGTTTGTAACTCAATACCGCGTTTTTGAAATCTTCCAAAACATATTCTGATTCCGCTTTCCAGAAAGTAGCGCGGGCAGTAAATTTAGCATCTCTTGGTTCATCGATTGATTTCTCAAACATTTCTGATGCTTCTTGATATTTTCCGTCCGTATATAATTCTAATCCACGATAAAAAGTTACTTTTTGATAGGCCGATTTGTTTGCGGGAGATTTGCTTTTCTCCAATAAAACCAAGGCTTCTTTATAATTTTTAGATGAAATATAAGAATCAATCAACAACTTTTCAATCTCAGAATTATTGGCATTATTTGGATATTTTTTCAGGAAAGCCATCAAAACCGAAGGGACATTTTGATAGGAATTCCCGATATCATAACTCAATTTGGCATAATTTAAACTCGCATCTTCTTGAATCGAAGTGTCAAAATCCATTTCGGAGGCGTTTTTAAAAGCATTCAAAGCTTCCTGTTTTTTGTCCAATTTCAGGTAACTTTCACCCAAATGATAATAAGCATTTTGCGCTACAAAATCTTTTCCACCAATGATTTTATTGAATTGAGAAATCGCATTTTCAAAATCATTTTGCTTGTAATAAGCATAACCCAATAAGTAAAAATCCGTATTGTTCCATCTTCCTCTTTTACCTTTGTACAAAGCCAAATACGGAATAGATTTATCATACATTTTCAAATTGAAATAGCTTTCGCCAATAATTTTATTCAATTCTGATTTTTCCAAAGCATTCGATTTATCCATTGCTTTTAAGCCTAAATCAATCGCTTTTTGGAAATTTCCTAGCTTAAAATTCATATCAGCTTGATAATAGGAAAGTTTTTCTTTGTATTTTTCTTCACCCGAAACTTCATCAAAATATTTTGTCGCTTGTTTGTAATCATCACCTTCATAAGCCATAAAACCCAAGTAATACTTAGCTTGCGAACCATATTCAGCTGAATTTATCACTTTATTAAAATATATTGTGGCATCCTTTTTATTTTTGGAACTAAAAAAACTATAGCCTTTTTGGAAATTAAATTTATCGCGATCACTATAATTCAAATTGCTGTCATCCACTTTGTTGAACCATTGCAAAGCTTGTGAATAATCTCCTTGAATGAAGTAATATTGCGCCACTTCGATATAAGCCTGATTTTGTTTTATGCTCGTGGGATAATCCGCAACAAAACGTTCCATCAAGTTATCGGCGCCAGGTTGATTGGTGCGAATGGCGCAATTAGCAATATAATACGAACAGTCCGAAAGCAGTTCTTCATTGGTCGTAGTCGATTTTACTTTGTCGAAAATAATTTGTGCCGAAGCGTATTGCTCGTCATTATATAACGAAAGTGCCTTGTCGAAATCTTTCGATTCGTGTGTATAAATTGCTGATTTTTGAGCCGAGACGGAAAAGCTTCGAATGAAAATTAACAGAAAGAAAAGCCAAGAAAGTTTACGCATTGTGGTTTTTGTTTAATAATTCAAATGTATCATTTTCTAAAGTCTATAACGGATAGAAAATCGTTTTTATTATGAACAAAAGTTTTAACAACTTGAAAATCCATTTATAAAAACGCTTTGTAGAATTATAAATTTCGGCATTTCGTTTCAATTGGCAAAATTTATTTTGAATGCAGCCGTTATCTTGTTACTTTTACACCATAAACAAAATTTCCTATGTCACAACCCGTATTATCTTTAAAAAATGTAACTATTGCCCAAGGAGGAAAAATCATCTTATCCCATGTAAATCTTGAGGTAAATCACGGTGAATTCATTTATATCATTGGAAAAACAGGTTCAGGAAAAAGTAGTTTTATGAAAGCTCTCTATGCTGATTTGCCTTTGGCGGAAGGAGAAGGAAAAATTGTAGATTTCGATTTGGCTACTTTAAAAGAAGACGATATTCCGTTTTTGAGGAGAAAAATCGGTTTTGTTTTTCAAGATTTTAAATTACTTCCTGATCGCACCGTGAAAGCCAATATGTTATTTGTCCTGAAAGCAACTGGTTGGAAAAACGAGGATGAAATTCAAAATAAAATAAATGAAGTTCTGGATAAAGTTGGAATGAAAGAATATGCTAACCAAATGCCGCATCAACTTTCTGGTGGAGAACAACAACGAGTTGCCATTGCTCGTGCTTTACTCAATGATCCTGAATTCATTCTTGCCGACGAACCTACAGGAAATCTTGATCCTCAAACCAGCGTTGAAGTTCTCGAAGTTTTAAAAAAAATCAATGATAATGGAAGAACGGTTATTATGGCAACCCACGATTATGCATTATTGATGAAATTCCCTTCGAAAACATTAAAATGTGAAGATGCCAAACTTTTTGAAGTCGTTCAAAAAACGGTCTAATGCTTTCCATCCTCATTCCAACATACAATTACAATGTATTTCCCTTAGTTTCGGACTTGCACAAGCAATGTTTGGAATGTGAAATAGAATTTGAAATTTTGTGCCAAGATGACGCATCTAATCAATTTCTTGAGGAGAATCTGAAGATTAATGCTATAGAAAACTGTAGTTTTTCAAGAAATGATTTCAATTTTGGAAGGGGGAAAAACATCAATTCGTTGGCAGAAAAAGCAAAATTTGAATGGCTATTGATTATGGATTGTGATACTTTTCCAACTCAAAATGATTTCATAAAAAAATACGTTGCAACAACCAATAATCCCAAGTTTAAAGTTGTTTTTGGTGGAATCGAATATGAAAAAGAAAAGCCTGAAAAAGAAAAAATTCTTCGTTGGGCTTATGGAAATAACAGAGAATCACTTTCGCTAAAAATAAGGAATGAAAAACCAAATAGTCGTGCTTTGACCTCCAATTTATTAATCCAAAAAGAACTTTTCATCAAAAACCCATTCGATGCATCAATAACAAAATACGGTTATGAAGATTTGTGTTTTATGAGTATATTAGGAATAAACAACATCAAAGTAAGTCACATCGACAATCCTACTTTTCATCTCAACTTAGAAACTTCTGTAATTTTCTTGAATAAGACAAAAACGGCACTTGAAAATCTGGCATTTATTGTTGATTCCAAAATTTATGACACTCTCGACAGCAAAATTGTTTCAACCCATCGTTTGTTGCAAAAATGTATGCTTGCCAAATTGATGGCTTTGTTTTTTAAAAAATCGGAAGCTAAAATCAGGACTAATTTACTCTCGGAAAATCCTTCTTTGTTTCTATTTAATATCTATAAATTGGGATATTACTGTAATTTAAAAAAATAATTTGCCATGCCTCTATTTTCGGTTGTTATTCCTTTGTACAATAAAGAAAAATTTATCGAAAACACGATTAAAAGCGTTCTGTGCCAGACTTTTACTAATTATGAAATTATTGTGGTCAATGATGGCTCTACTGACGAAAGCGAAGCCAAAATACTCGAATTTAACGACAAAAGGATTCAGCTTTATAATCAAAAAAATCAAGGAGTTTCAGTGGCAAGAAATCTTGGAATTGAAAAATCCAAAGGAAAACTTATAGCCTTTTTAGACGCTGACGATTATTGGTTTCCCAATCATTTAGAAGAATTATCCCATTTATACAATAACTTTCCAAGTTGCGGAATTTACTGTTCCCGCTATAAAATTAAAACGACAAAAAAGCACTTTCAAATTCCTAATCACAACGGAATTGAAAGTTTCTTTACCGGAATTGTCGAAAATTATTTCTTTTCGAACAGACCTTTTAGAATTACCTGGACTTCAAGTTTGGCTATTCCCAAAGAAATTTTAGAAAAATTTGGAGGATTTTCCAAAGGCATAACAAATGGTCAGGATATAGAATTGTGGACTAAAATTGGAATCCATAATTCAGTTGCCATTACCAATAAAATTACGGCAATATATCATTATGACGTTCCGAATAGTCTCGCCAAGAAATCCATCAATTCGATGAAATTAATGGATTTTGACCAATTTAAAATCTCCGAACAACAAAATCCTGACTTAAAATCGTTTTTGGATTTACACCGTTTTTTTTATTCCATTTTGTATAAAACGTATGGAAACCAGAAGATTGCCCAGAAATATTACTATGCCATTAGCGAAAAAAACATCGGACTAATCAATCACATACTATTTCATTTGCCAGCAAATTTTCTGAAAATACTATATAAAATCAAACATTTACTCAAGAAAATAAGTTTCGAGTTTTCGACCTATAATTAGGATGTTTTCTTTTGGTACACCCCAAATATGGCGTCATTTTCCTGGGATGTGTTTAAAAATTCATTTTCTTTTTCTATAAGATCCTGAATGAGTTTTTTGGATTCATCATCTTCAGCTAAAAAATTATGAGCAATCCCTTTAAGAAGAATATGCAGTATATTCCAACCCAGTTTTTTTTCCTCCAAAATTTGAAAATTATCGCGTAATGCCTTCACAAGATTTTGCGAATCGGGTGCTTCCGAGGGATCAACTAAAAGCATTCTAATTAATCCAGGTCTGTACACTTTTCTTTTGAGGTTTTTACCGTCAATTAAGGTCTTAAATCTTGGAGGAATATTATTTAAAATCTTGTTAGCTTCCTTTAATTGTGAATTTTTCCACTGTAATCTATTTGGTCCACAATATTCAAATACAACCACGAATCCATTGTCATTCATAATCGGAAGGACATTCCTTTTCAAAAAATCATCAATTTTATCAAAATGATGCAAACTTGAATCAAACAAAACAACATCGAACTTGTCCTTTATAAATTTCGTTTTTCTGAAATCCGCACAAAAGTAATTTATATTCATCTTGTCTTCCGATGCTAATTTCATGGCATTGTTAATGCTTTCTTGCGAAATATCTACACCAACTATGGTTTTAAAAACAGCATATTTTGCAAAATTCCTTTCATGTCTTCCTTCGCCACAGCCAATAGACAGTAGGCTCAATTCTTTTTTGTCTTCAAAATATTTGTGACAAACATAATCTTCATATCCCAAAGTACCAGCTCCAGATATTATATTATTCCAAGTTTTTGTTATTTCAGGTATTATCCAAAAATCAGATTGTGAGGTAAATAAATCCCATTTTGAAGAAACACGGTCTTTATAGGAGAATTTGAACAATCTAGAAAATAAAAAGTCGAGTCCTTTAGATTTAATTTTATAATATACGTCTATAAAATCTCCAATGCTGATTAATGTGGACTCCTTTTTAAAAATCATAATTTATACTTTAAAAATTCATCAAAATCCCTTATATAATCTTCTTTTAAATAAACTTCCGAAGCGACTACCAAACAAACAGCTCCGGATGAAAAATTTTTCAATTCTCTCCAAATTCCCGATTTTATCAATAAGCCAACATTAGGTTTATTTAATGTCACAACGTTTTCGTGCTTTCCATCGTTTAAAATTACGTCGAAACTTCCGCTTAAAGCTACCAAAAATTGCTGAAGATTTTTATGAGCGTGACCTCCGCGTTCTGCGCCACTCGGTATATCATACACATAATATACTCTCTTAATTTCAAAAGGAATGGTGTCATTTTCTATAACCGAAAGATTTCCTCTGCGATCTTCAATTTTTGGAATCGAAATGATTTGAATTTCGTTATTATTTATTTCCATTTTGAATACTTTTTATTTTTCTATGACCTTTTATGGCGCTTTTTAGAACTGCTATTATGCTGGTAAAGTATATTTTATTCTGTTTCAAATCAAAAAACAACTTGATGATTAACCAAGGAAAATATTTCCTTTTAAAAATCCTGGTCAATAAAGCTCCTTGAATATAATATTTTTCAATTATGTTTTTTTTATTCGAAGAGGTCAACGATTCATGAGCTACAATTACCTGAGGTTCAAAAACAAGTTGTTTGTCTTTTTCTTTCAAATCAAACAGCAAAATAGCTTCTTCTCCCATCTCAAAAATTCCGCCTAGTCCAAAATTCTCGTCAAACTGAATTCCAATCGTGTCGAAAATCTCTCCGTTAATGGTCATTTCGATCGAACTGACATTAAAAATTTCAAAACTATTCAATTCCTTTTTAGCAACTGGAGAATATTTCTTCATAAAAGTTCCATCTGAATTGATGGCACTAAAATTTATTACTGCCGCCTTTGGAAACTTATTGTAAGCATTAATAATTTTGGTAACAAATTCTTCTTGATAGACTACATCATCATCGGAAATAACAAGAATTTTACCAATTGCATTGTTAATTGCCAAATTCCTGCTTTTGCACAAGCCTTTTTCCGGCGAATTTATTACTCTAACATTCGAATAATTGGTAATTAAAGAATTTTCAACTTCGGTTTGATTAATAACTAAGATGGAGAAATTAGAAAAATGTGAAAACGAAAACATTGGCTCCAAAAAATCCAATGAATTCCTATTCATTGTCGCAATCAAAATTTCAATGTCGGTTTCCTTATAAACGTTTTCCAATTTATCTTCCATATTTAAGCAAATGTAAAAAATACTTGCCTAATAAAAACCTATTTTAAAAGTGAGACAAATAATATTTTTCAAAAAAACGAGATTGTTGAAAAAACCACTGAAATAAAGAGGCTTTTATCCTAACGCATCACAATATTTCCTATTTTTGATTATTCCAATTTAC
>CAIOTL010000095.1 GCA_903861155.1 uncultured Bacteroidota bacterium | reverse complement strand
TAGTGTTCCTTTTTTTTTTTTTTTTTTTTTTTCAAAACGGGATTAGGTTTTTCGGTTACTTTGTAGCGTTTGTCTTACGTTACATTCTTTAAAGACTGTTTTAGTTTAAGTCTTTTTTATTTCTACTTTCTTACTTTTTTTTATTTTTTCAATTTTTTCGGCCGTTTTCGTTGTTGCTTTTGTGCTGAGGTCGTTAATGCAAATCCCAAAAGAACAATTACCGCTAAAAACACTTTTTTATTATAATAATTTAAAGGTTGAAAGACTAATATGCAAAAAAATAAAAAGATTCTTTTTAATTTTAAATTTAGTTTTTCATGATTTTTATGGTTTCTGTCTTTCCAGTATCGGAAGTTATTTTTAACATATATGCTCCAGTTAGAAGTGAGTTTAAATCTAAATTTGCCTTATTTAAATCTGAAAATTTAGACGAATATATTTGTCTTCCCAACAAGTCGAAAACGGAAACTTCTTTAAACAGTGAGCTTTCTGAATTTATATGCAATATTCCATTTGTTGGATTTGGATATGCAGAGATATGGTTTTTAGGGTCAAAAGTAGGAACTTTTAGAGGTATTCCGGAAAATTTATAGATTCCTCCTACAGTTGCCGATGTGTTTAAACCAGCTGAGAAACCAAAGGAATTATTCAAAAATGCAAGTGTTCCGTGCGAAACACTACTATCAATTGTTGTCCAAGTTACGCCGTCATCTAGGCTATAGGAAGAACCTAATGGATTAGCCGATGCGGCAGAAATTACAGTTGAAGTTCCTGGAATATAGGCAATATCGGTATTATAAAAACCTGAGGTTACAATTGGATTCCATGTTGTACCTCCATCAGTAGTTTGGTATAAAGTAGTTGTGTTAGAATAGTTAATTAAAAGTCCCTTAGTTGCATTTGAAAATGTAAATCTGTCGAGCGTAAAATTTGTACCGACTGGAGCTGTTGAAACAGTCCAGTTCAATCCTTTATCGACAGATTTGAAAATTCTACCCGCTGAGGTTCCAAACCAAACAGAGTTTCCTGAAACTGTATATCTATTAAAATAACTAAATTCACCAGTGGCAATAGGAGAAGCGGCAGTGTTCCAGGTTGTTCCGCCATCACTTGTGTTATAAATTTCAAAATAATTCCCTACCGCATCACCTACCGCAACACCATTATTTGCATCCCAAAAATAAACGAAATCAGTATAGGAAGCAGGGTCGCTAAATAATGCCGTAGTTTGTTTGGTCCAGGTAACTCCACTATCTATTGTTTTCCAAATTCCTCCAAGTTCCGAAGTTGGAGTGTTGTCAGGATATGCAGAAACCCAAGCAGTTGTAGCTGAAGCCGCCGTGATTGAAGAAATCCCTAAATCAGCTGTGTTTGTTCCTAAATTGATTGTTCCGGGAACCCATGTATTCCCTCCGTCAGTACTTTTCGTAAATGTTTTTAATCTGTAATTTAGTGCAACATTATCATACTCATTTGCCCAAATTACATTTGCATCAACAATAGAAATACTGTTTAAAGTTTTGGCGGGAGTTGTAAATCCGGTCGCTTTTTCAGTCCAAAACTGTGCATTGGCTATAAATGAACTTATTATAAATACAGGAAGTAATATTTTTTTCATAATTTTATCTTTAAAATAACATATACGAAGTTATAAAAAACTTTATTAAGAAGATTGTTTATTTTACTTTTATAAAAAATTTAAAATTATTTATTTATGAAACTACTTTTGAGGATTTTGATAACGGCCATTTTGGTAATGGGAATTGCCCACATTATACCAGGAATTCATGTTGCTAATTTTAAAACAGCTTTGATTGTTGCGGTCGTTTTGGGATTACTCAATATATTTATCAAGCCAGTATTGGTAATCCTGACATTGCCTGTCACCATTTTGACATTAGGGTTGTTTTTGCTTGTCATTAATGCGATAATAATTCTTTTGTGCGCTAATATTGTGGGGGGGGTTAGCGTAGATTCGTTTTGGACAGCATTGTTTTTCAGTATTGTGTTATCTGTTTTGCAGTCTATTATGTATAAAATAACTAGAGAAGATAATTAAAATTAGTTTGGGAATACCTATAATAAAACACTTGAATTCAATACATAAAAACTTGTTTGGGTTGCTAAAATTTTATAATTTTGCAACCCAATTTTATTACGTAAATTAAATACAGAAATGGATATTAAAAGAGTAGCATTAGACGCAGTAAACGAGACAATTGTAATGACAGTAGTTCACATGGATTACAAAG
>CAIOTL010000094.1 GCA_903861155.1 uncultured Bacteroidota bacterium | reverse complement strand
TAGCAGTTTCATATTCTACGTGTGATGTATTAATCGTAATACCTCTTTCTTTTTCTTCTGGAGCATTATCAATTTGATCAAATGATTTTGCTTGACAGTAACCAGCATCAGATAACACTTTAGTTATTGCTGCAGTTAAAGTTGTTTTTCCGTGATCCACGTGTCCGATCGTACCAATATTTAAGTGTGGTTTCGAACGGTTAAAGGTTTCTTTTGCCATTTTACTTAGTTTTTAATCTTTATTAATTTATTAGTGTTCAATTTTATACTTTTTTGAGCCAACTACGGGAATTGAACCCGTGACCTCTTCCTTACCAAGGAAGCACTCTACCCCTGAGCTAAGTCGGCAGAGAAATTTTTGTTTCAGGTTTAATGTTTCAAATTTACGTAGAACCTGAAACTTGAAACTTTTAAACTTCAATTGTGGACTATCTCCCTTTGAGTCGATGATCCTGTAAGGCGATGCCTTACTCAAACTTTCAAAACGAATTTACTCGAAAGTTTACTTTCGAATAAATCCTTATTTGAACCTTTGTGGGGAGAGCAGGATTCGAACCTGCGAAGTTCACACAGCAGATTTACAGTCTGCCCTCGTTGGCCGCTTGAGTATCTCCCCTCTTTTTTATGATTACAGATAGATTGAGGATTAAGGATTTTTGATTTAAAAGAGGCTGCTTAAAACACGCTTTTAACTTCAACAAACCAAATAAAATTTAGACTTCACATAAATCTGAAATCATACTTTTAAAATCATCATTCTAAAATCTCTTGAGCCGGCGGAGGGACTCGAACCCACGACCTGCTGATTACAAATCAGCTGCTCTAGCCAACTGAGCTACGCTGGCAAAATCAATAAAAAAAGTCCGCTATTTCTAACGGACTGCAAATGTATATCTTTTTGTTTTTTAATCAAACTTTTTTTAATGAAAATTTATATTAAATATTTGATTTGACTTTTTCTTTTCTTTTTACCAATAAACGCTCTAACGATTCTGCCGATTGTTCTACTGCTTCTTCAAAAGTTTTGCATTGTTTTTTGACAATAAATTCATCTCCAGGAACATGAATTTTTACCTCCGCAATTTTGTTTTCTTTGTCGCTCGTCTTTTCTACTTTCAAAAAAACATCGGATGAAACCACCTTGTCATAGTACTTTTCTAATCTGTTCATTCTTTCTTGAACGAAATCTACCAGCTTTTTGTCAACAGTAAAGTTAACTGCGTGAACATTTACCTTCATAATCATTTTTTTTAGGGGTTAAATTTTTCGAATTACTTTTGATTTCTTGGATGGGCATCTTCATAAACTTTTTTGAGTTCCGATAAACTACTATGCGTATAAATTTGTGTTGATGCCAAACTTGAATGTCCCAATAATTCTTTTACTGAATTTAAATCGGCTCCGTTGTTTAATAGATGGGTCGCAAATGTGTGCCGTAATATATGCGGACTTTTCTTTACCTTCTCGGAGACTGCACTAAAGTAAGTATTTATTAATTTATACACAAAGGAATCATTCAATTTTAACCCTTTTTTTGTGAGAAAAAAATAGTCGATATCGGTAACCTTCTCTAAACGTGTCCTTTCGTTCAAATAGGAAATTAATTGCCCCACAATAATTGGCAACACTGGAAGAATTCGTTCTTTATTTCTTTTACCAAGAACCTTAATGGTATTGTTAGACGGATTTACATTGCTGTTTTTAAGATGAATCAACTCGGTTCTTCGAATTCCGGTAGTGTAAAATAAGTCGATGATAAGCTTATCTCTTATTGCTTCGAAACCTTCAGGATTTTGCATTTGGTTCAAAACCTCGGCAACTTCTTTTTCCGAAAACGGGATTTGTAGTGTTTTGGGCGTTTTTAATGCTTTGTGTTTTAAAAGCGGACTAACTTCTATTTGCTTGGTCTTCAACAGAAATTTGTAAAAGGCTTTCAATGAAGCGATTTTTCTATTGACGGTCGCATTCGACATAGTATCATCAACAAGTGAAACAATCCAGCTCCTGATTTGACTGTAGCTTACCTGATCAATATTCTCTTGATTGAATTGATTTTTGTTGAATGACTCGAAGAATCCTATATCATTCAAGTACGCATTTATGGTGTGTGGAGAATACTTTTTCTCCAACTGCAGGTAATCTTTAAATGCATCCTTATTATTAATCATAAAAAAACCGTTAGTATCAAAGGTATTAAACTTTAATGACTAACGGTACTTTATTTTAGCAGAAAATAATTAACTATTCTCTATGTTGTCTCTCATATTTTGAATATAAGCCGCTTTCTGGATTTTGATTCTATTGGTAACTGAAGGTTTTATAAAAGCGGTACGCGCTCTTAGTTGACGAACAGTTCCTGTTTTATCAAATTTTCTTTTATAGCGCTTTAATGCTCTATCGATATTTTCTCCGTCTTTAATTGGTATAATTAACATAATATAGACACCTCCTCTCGTTAAGGCTGCAAAAGTAATCAAACTTTTTAATAATGAGTTATGAATGGTAAATTATTTTATGCAATAAAAAAAAATAGTTCACCCACCTATAAAATAAATTGAATGGAAAAGCCCATTTGCAATTTCTTATTGATTCAAACGCTATACAATTGCTTCCGTTTGGCCAACCCTTTATTATACCAATAAGAATCCATTAGAAAGGTTCTATTGCCATTGAATCTAAATAAATTCTATAGTATTTCTATACTGACTCTATAAAAACAATACTTTTTATAGAGTCAGTATAGAGTGAGTATAGACTCACTATAGAGTCAATAAGAATAATCCCTAACTAAAATAGACTTTTAGGAGGAAGGAAAGAGCCTAGCATAGCGGATTGACAGTAGAATTAACAACAAAAGCAACCCTTTTTAGGAGTTGCTTTTTATTTGAATTAGTATTAGAGGCATTCGTTGGGGCCAAGAAAAAATATTTTGATCCCACTGTAGTATTGATAAAAGAGCCAAACTACAATTACTTATCGTTTGGCTCTTTCCTATACTATAAACAGATTGCTTCGTTCCTCGCAATGACTACCCTTTCAAAATATTCCTCGAAATCACCAATTTCTGGATTTCGGTAGTTCCTTCGCCAATGGTACACAGTTTCGAATCTCGATAAAATTTTTCTACTGGATAATCTTTGGTATAACCGTAACCTCCGTGAATTTGCACCGCTTCATTGGCCACTCTCACGCAAACTTCCGAAGCATACATTTTGCTCATTGCTCCGAGGGTTGTCATATTGCGGTTGTTATTTTTCAGGAAAGCCGCTTTGTGCAACAGCAATTCCGAAGCTTCAATTTCAGTTGCCATATCGGCCAATTTAAACGATATTCCTTGAAATTCAGAAATTGCTTTCCCAAATTGATGTCTTTCTTTTGAATATTTTAAGGCCGCTTCATAAGCGCCTTTTGCAATTCCGAGAGACAGCGCCCCAATAGAAATTCTTCCGCCATCTAATATTTTCATGGATTGAACGAACCCGTCACCCACTTCGCCTAATCGATTCGCATCGGGAATTCGGCAATTGTCAAATATCAATTCAGCCGTTTCACTGGCGCGCATTCCCAATTTATTTTCTTTTTTCCCAGAGGTGAATCCTGGCATTCCTTTTTCGAAAACAAAAGCGGTCATTCCTTTAGAATCTCCCTTTTTTCCGGTGCGAACAACCACCACGGCAATGTCGCCCGATTTTCCGTGTGTGATGAAATTCTTGGCTCCGTTTACAACCCAATGATCCCTCTCTTTTACAGCAGTTGTATTCATTCCGCCAGCATCGGAACCGGTATTATGTTCGGTCAATCCCCAAGCACCTATATGTTCGGCGGTAGCTAATTTTGGAATCCATTTCTTTTTTTGCTCCTCGTTACCAAAGGCCAAAATATGATTCGTGCATAATGAATTATGGGCTGCAACCGACAGTCCTATTGAGGGATCCACTTTGGAAATTTCTTCTATAATGGTAATATATTCATGATAACCCAATCCGGAACCACCCAATTCTTCGGGAACCAAAACGCCCATAAAACCCATTTCGCCCAGTTTTTTGAATAACGGAATTGGAAAAGTTTGCGCTTCATCCCACTCCATTATATAAGGTCTAATATTTATTTCTGCAAAATCCCGGATAGATTGCGCGATCATTTTTTGCGTTTCGCTGTAGTCAAAGTTCATTGTAAATACGATATGAATTTAAAATTTCAAATATAAGGCTATAATATTTGCCTTATCAATAGACAATCCTTTAATTTTTGTTAAATCATCACTATTTTTAATATCACCATTCATACTCCGGTAAGTAACTATATTTTTTGAAATGGGATATTTAAAATACGGAAACGCTGAAAGCTCTTTTATAGAAGCATTGTTAATGTCGATTTTTTTGAAGTTGGGAAGCGTCGAAACCTTGAAATGGGAATTCAAATTGGCAATAACTTCGGGCGAAAGTCCCCAAACTTCCTTCATTTGTTCCATCGAAACAAAACCGCCCAGACTTTCTTTGAATGTTAAGATCCGAAGCGAAATCGCCTGGCCAATACCATAAATCTTAATCAAATCTTCTTGAGTCGCCTGATTGATGTCGATTATAACTATTTTTTCTTTTTTGGCGAAAGCCGTATAAGGCAACTTTTTATAGTCTTTGAATTCCTTCTTGTTGTTGACCCAATCCGGGAATTTGAAATAAGGTGACATAGCATTTAACAGAGAATCGGAAACTTGTGTCACGGTTTGGAATTCTTTTGGCGAATTCACGTATTTATTTTCTTTTCGAAAAGCAAGCAATCGGTCAATTTCGGCAACTGACATTCCGAGTTTATATCCTTTGAAATCGGTGATAAAATTAGGATTGAAAGGATAAATCTTCGGGACATAACCCAACTTTTCCTGTTTCATCGAATCAATCTGGGATTGCAGGGAAAGCCATTTTTCCTTTTCGGGAGATGCTGCAGGAAAAGAACTGAAATCGGCAAAAAAATAGACCAATTGCAAGACGATGATGATGGCAAACAATAAAAAAATACCCGCTCGTTGTCCTTGCGAAAACTTAAAATAGGATTTTATCGATTGGAAAGTCATCTTTTGAAGTTAATCAATTCTTATATAATTGAGTTTTTAAACCCTAAAAATAAGAAATATTTTAGGAATTAATTCTTTCTTTCAAAGAAATGTCAAAAAGCTAAAAGAAAGAATCATTGATGTCTACTAAAATTTTGACGGACCTACAGGCCGCTCCGCTGGAGCTCAAATCAAATCAAAATCACTATTTTCTACAAACATTTCGCTCCTAACGGAGCTGTTTTAGTCCCTTCGGAACATACTTTTTGTAGAAAAATAAATTACCAATACGGTAACTCCGTAGGAACGAACTGTTTATTATGTTCCATAAACATAGCGTTAGCACCCTTTTTTTTATTTTTTATCAGACCACAATGAAAGAGAATTTTAAAAAATAAAGATTTCTATATCGCCGCAACATTAAAAAAACAATATATTTGAGAACTAATAACCATAACCCATAACTATATGTCTATTTGGAAAAGAAAACCACTAGAACAGCTTTTGGCCGAAGCCGCTGATTCCGAGAAAGGATTAAAAAGAACATTAACCGCCTGGTCCTTAATGGCATTGGGAATTGGCGCCATCATTGGTGCTGGTTTGTTCGTGAGAACCGCTATGGCAGCTGCGCAAAATGCCGGTCCATCCGTAACTATCGCCTTTGTTGTTGCTGCTGTTGGTTGTGCTTTGGCGGGTTTATGTTATGCCGAACTTTCTTCATCCATTCCAATTTCGGGAAGTGCTTATACCTATACGTATGCCACAATGGGCGAATTTCTTGCTTGGATTATTGGTTGGGATTTGATTCTCGAATACGCCGTGGGAGCTGCCACCGTTGGGATTGCCTGGAGTGAATACCTGAATGATTTTTTGGTAAACGTACTTCATATTAGCCCAATTCCATTTGAATTTTCGCATTCTCCTTTCCAAAAATTAGTCGATCCTGTAACCCAAGTAACGCATCACGGGATAATCAATTTACCTGCCTTTTTTATAGTTGGTGTGATAACTTTACTGCTGATAAAGGGAATTCAGGAATCTGCGTTTGTGAATGGTATTATTGTAATTGTAAAAGTCACCATTGTAGTTCTGATTATTGTAATTGGTTGGCATTTTATCAATCCTGTCAATCACACGCCTTATATTCCAGCCGCTTCCGTATTTACCGACGAGCATGGAATTGATCACAGTTATGGTGGCATAATGGGAATTCTAGGAGCTGCCGGAACCGTGTTTTTCGCTTTCATTGGGTTCGATGCCGTGAGTACTGCCGCCCAAGAAACCAAAAATCCGAAGCGAAATATGCCGATAGGAATTTTAGGATCACTGGCAATATGCACTATTTTATATATCCTTTTTGCCCACGTTTTGACCGGTGTTGCCACGGTGGAAGATTTTAGAACCGGCGGGAAAGAAGCCTCGGTGGCATTTGCCATCAATAAATATATGATTGGTTATTCCTGGCTGGGAGAACTAGTTACTGTTGCCATTTTGTTTGGATTTACCTCCGTGATTTTGGTAATGTTATTGGGACAATCAAGAGTTTTTTACTCGATGAGTAAAGACGGCTTGTTGCCAAAAAGATACAGCAAATTGCATTCAAAATTTCAAACTCCCTACAAAGCAAACCTAGCTATATTAGTAATTGTGGGGGCATTTGCCGCATTCATTCCTGGTGATATCGTGGGTGATATGACCAGTATAGGCACCTTATTTGCCTTTGTTTTAGTTTGTATTTCGGTGATTATTTTGCGAAAAAGAGAACCCGATATGAAACGTGAATTCCGAACTCCTTGGGTTCCTTTTGTTCCAATAATGGGTGTTGTGGTTTGTTTAGCAATGATGTACGGATTGGGATGGCCCAACTGGTTGCGACTATTTGCTTGGATGGCAATTGGTATTGTAATCTATTTTACTTATAGCAAAAAAAATAGCGTCTTGAACAATCCGGAAAAATAATTTATCTGCATTATGCAGAAAGTAAAATATTGGGTTGGAACGGCGACAATATCATAAAAATCATAGTTAAAATGTGGCATAAGCATCTAAGATAATGCAAAAGAAGAACTAAAAAAGGAATAAAAAATGGATAAATTATCAATTATAGGGTTAGGTATATTAATGATGGTTTTTGGAATATTTATTATTTGGTATACTTCAAAGAGGCAAAAAAACACTGGTATTTCTTCAATTAATAATTTTCAAGGTTATGTCAGCGGAATATGTTTTATTATAGGTGGTATAATCTACATTTTGAAAAAATTACATTTATCGTAAACGAATTTAATCTTCAAAAATAGCATATAAAAAACCTCGCAAATTGCGAGGTTTTTTATAAGGTAAACTTACTTAAATCCTGATAATTATTCCAAAACCGCAGGAGTTCGATTTTTTCATTTTCAAGGCTGTAATAAAGTGTGATTTGTTTTACGACAGGAACTTGAAACGTGTTTTTGTATGAAGTCGGTTTAAAAGTAACATTGTTTTTGGTTAGTAAATCGATGAGTTCATCTACCATGTCCATAAAATTATAAACTTCTTTGAGTGTCCATTCTCTTTCCAAGTATTCAATATTGTTCCAATAATCAATTTTCGCAGGCTCAGACCAAGAAATTGTCCTCATTGATTATCGGTTGTAAAGGTGTGGAAACCGTTTTTTGGTTTCTTCCATCACGACATTGTGTGTTATAGTTCCTTTGGTTTCTATAGATTGCAAAGCCTCGTCTATGGCGTTTTTTTGTTCCTTGGACAACAAACAAGCATCAGGCGAAGTCATTATGGATTTAATTTTTTCGACCAGAGAATAATCTTCTAATTGGCTAATCCAGTTTATGATATTTAACTTGTCGTTTTGTAATTGTTGTGTGTTCATCATCATTATAATTTAAAATCCCTCCACGTTTTTATGAAAGAAATCCTTATACTTTTTTTGGGGTTAAAAATACATCTATCATTTAAAAACAAAGGTAAGCAAAATTTTGAATAGCTACTATTTTTTCGAAAACCTCGCAAATCTGCGAGGTTTTTTGTTCTTTACAAATCAAAAACCGAAGTGCGTTTCGCTCGAACTAAATCTTTCAGCCGAATCCAGAAAGCCAAGGTTAAATAAACACCAAACCACAAACCAGCTGTTACAAACGTGATATAAATAAAAAACAATCGCACGCTAGTCACGCGCATTCCCAATTTATCGGCAAGACGGGAAGAAACATGAAAACCATGTTTTTCAAAAAAATATTTGAGTTGTAGTATTGCGGACATATTTTGGGTTTTGGGTTTTGCCCTTCCCCTCGGCGAGCTCGGGACAGGCTCAGCTCAGGGTGACAATAATTATGGGTAAAATTACGAAATTTTCAAATCAACAAATAACCAAATCAACAAATTAACTTTTTTTCAACAATTCCATTCCAATGCCGCATTCTAAACAACGACTTTTGTTGCAATATTCATTTTTGAGTTGCAATAAAGATTGGGATTCAAAAGCATTTTTGGGTTTGATTCCGAAAGAATTGAACTTGTCTATAATCGCATTTTTCTCGGGCGCAACCTCGTTTAATAATTGAATCAAATCTTCGGAAATCTCTTTTCCCTGGCTTTTTGCGTAAGCAAACTGAAGCGGAATTATCGTGTTTATAATAATCAAATCGATAAATGATTTGGACAATTTTTTATTTTTCTTCGGACTTTCCTTGTCAAACTGATAATGGTTTTGCCAATAGTTTGAAGCTGAAACTTCGAAGATTTCATCAATAGCCGTGACTGAATTTGAAGTGCTGATTTTCGAAAACAGATTTTGCTGATTGTGGTATAAATTCGCTAATTGTGACAATCGAATCGTCGGGAAATTGTCAGGGCGATGCTTGAAAAACTGAACGGGTTCTATTGTTTTTTTCTCTATTTGATATTTGTGCAGCAAATAAAAATATCGGAATTTCAAATCCTTGAAATAGTTGTCTTCCTTTTCCAAATCTAGTAATCCAGCGTTTCCCAAAAGCAAGGCTTCCAAGTTTTCGACCTCAAAACTTTCTTTTCGAATGATGGGAAACGGAATCGATTGGGCAATTTTCAAAAAGGTTTCTCCATTGGTATTCAAACCAAAATTCTTGGCCAAAAGACAAAACAAGACCGCTTCCCAATCGTTATTGGTTTGCTGCAACAATTCGTAAATGGGTTTCGATTTCCTTTCCAATCGTTCGAAAAACAAACGTTCTTGCCAGTTTTTCAAAGTAAATTCATTGATGTCTTTTAATTGTTTTTCGCAGAAAATCCAAGATTTTGGAGTCATTAAGGATTGATAATCGGCAATTGTTTGTGAAGCTACATATTTCTTGAGTTCGAGAACCGGGATTTCGGTATTATTTTTTCGGAATATTTCGGTGTCGTGTTCCCAAACCACGTGAAGAATCACGTTTTCATAGGCGGGATCTCTTTCGTGATGATGCACATACCAATCGGAGGATTTAAGATGAATCTCGACATTTCCGGCCCATTTTTGGTCGCCAATAACAATTTGGGCATTAAAAAAATCAGGTCCGGCGAGTTCCAAATAGTTTCCAACATTGACAATCGTAATTTCTTCTCCAATGAAAGTTTTTAAATTGAAGGTGTCGAATTTCTTGAATTTCCAAAGGTAATGGAGAAGCACTTCTTTCATTTTCAGGCTTTTAGTTTGAATACTAAAGTAGTAAAAAAACAAAAGCGCTTTACCAAGAATATTTCAGATATTATTTTTTGCCACAAATTTCAATTTTAATTTTAAAAAAATTAGTGGGAATTAGTGCAATTCGTGGCTAATTTTTATCGCATCAAATACAATTTGGCGCAAGCCCGAGCATCGGACAATGCTTCGTGGTGGTTTAAAGCAATATTCATTTCGCGGCAACAATCGCTCAATTTAGTCGGTTTTAGTCCTTTGGCTTTGTATATTTTTACGGTACATTCCCAACGAGAACCAATATTCAAAGCCTCATAATCTAAGCCATAAAGCGCCATCGATTTGGCAAGCACATTTCTGTCGAAGCTTTCGTTATGAGCGACAATTATTCTGTTTTGGAGCCGTTTTTGAATTTCAGGAAACACTTGTGCAAAGGTTTTTGCGTTTACCGTATCACGCGGATAAATGCCATGAACGGCTATGGTGAAATGGGAATATTCGTTTCTAGGAGGCCTGATTAAGGTAACATATTCATCGACAATCACCCCGTTTTCGACAGTGACAATACCAACAGCACAAGGATGGAATGCTGTGGCAGTTTCAAAATCTATGGCGGTGAAAGTCATTTATATACTCTTTTTGATATTTGGAAACCGTTTTAGAAATTGAAATCTGATTTTATTCGAAGAAATTCCACACTAAACCAAATCGAATCGTGAAATCACGGTAGGGATTATTGGGTGCCGCATAAAAATTATTCCCCGAAAAGGAAGAATTAAAATGTTCGGCAATCAGGTAAATTCGGGTTCTTTGAATTTTGCCATTAAAGAAAAAATCGAGATTTGGATAATTCCCTATTTGTTTCTTATTTTGAACAAAGAACTCGCCAATCACTGGATTATAATTATTGGCAAAATAATTCGTAAAATAATTAAAGGAAAATCCAGTTTGGAAATACAAAGCCTTATGAAATAGATGATCCGAATAATAAAAGGTGTTTCTCGTGAGAATTTCGGGTACGTTGAGAATTAAATCCTGCTGGGTTGTTTTTTGATATAAAACCGTGTTGTCTAAGGCAAATTTTCCGAGCTTAAATTCTTTATTCACCTTAACCGACAAATAATTTATGGTGCTGCCATATTGTTTGGGCGCAACTATTTGTTGATCCAATGCAATATCATTGACACTGGAAACATCGGCAAAATACAAATGATCGTTCAGGGCAGAAAATTGCAAGGAGGCGGCAAACCAAGGAGTTGTTGCGTTGGCGCTGATAGAATTTATTTTTTCGTTCTTGAAATTATTGGACCAATTATAACTTACGTAGCTGCTTTGGTACAAATCATAATTGTTATTGGGCAATTTGTTTATGTTTTGATAGCGAAACGACAATTGGGTTTCTTCATCTAAACGGTACTCCATTTTGGCCTCCAGATTAGACAAAGACTGGTTTGTAAGCGATCTTGAATAAACGAATTTTCCCGTCCATTTATTTTTTTGATATTCATATTGACCCCCAACGTTATTTATTCTTAGGTTTAATTTGGCAGGAATTGTATTCGTATCTAGAATTAATATTTGATGATAATAATAATTATTGATAAAATCGTCGGCAAAAAATTGAAATTTACCCAAGGTCGTGTTTTCATAAACAATACCTAGTTTGTTATACATTCTGTTATATTGGGTCTGGTCATATATACCACTCGTTTTGTAGGAATCACCAAATCTATTTACAATTAGGCCGCCAACGGAAGAAGAAACTGTTGGCTGGGTATAAACAAACTCTTTGTTTTCGTAATTAAATTGATGAGCAACATATAGATTATTGCTTCCCTTGACCGAATTAACCCTGAACAAGTGGTCTACAAACAATCGATTCCCTTTCAAATATGATTTTGCATCGGTCATATAAACTTCGAGACTTTGCCTGTTTGCAAATTGAGAACTGCCGCTTTCGAAGTCTTGAACCGTCGTGATTCCTCCATTTTCTCCATTTGAAATATCCTGAGAAGTAAAATGGGTGTTGGCAATATACCGACTGTTTTTTGTACTGTAACTTGTGGTCAACCTAAAATTTCCGGTACTCGACAATTGGTTTATATATTTTCCAAGGGAATGTAATCCTTTGTAGGCAATTGAAAAATTAAGTCTAGGAGAAGTGTTTACTGTTATAAATGCATCTACTGATTGCCCCTGTTGCATCACGGTTTTCGAATATAATTCGGTCACCGGCGTTGCCACGGAGGAATATCGAATTTGGTTGGCTTCCAGAAAATCAAAATGTTTGGCTTTGAAACCAAATTCAGGAAAGGGAGAAAAATCGGTTAAACTATATTGCAAGGTATTATAGGTTTGGCCTTCATTGGGAAAAGCCAAAAGACCAAAAGTATCTTTTCGCAAATAATTAAAGCTATAGAATTTTTTTATGGTCTGGGAGGTATCAATATAAGTGGTGTCACGTTCCAAAGTAATCACTCGATACAAATCAATTGAAGCGACCTTTTTTTTAGGTTTTTTAATAGAATCCGAACTATTGTATTTGCTATTATAGTCTAATTCATTCGTCTTTTTTACTTGTGAAAACAGGATTGATGGTAAAACTAAAAGATATAAGAAAAAGAAAATCCTCATTTGGAGTGGTATATAATTAGGCAATTATTCTAAAGTTTTATTCAAGCAAAGGTAAATGAGAAAACATATAAATAAAAAAACAGTTTCATTTGTTGGGATGTTTTGGCAAAAGGAAAAATAATGCGGTTTTTGAAGAAAATTTTACAATATTTGTTGTGCCAATAAAAACCAATATGCTGCTCCATAATTTTTCGAAATTCATTCTAGAAACCGGAACCGACGAAGCTGGTCGCGGCTGTCTTGCTGGGCCAGTTACCGCGGCGGCGGTAATTCTTTCACAAGATTTTGAAAACACAATCCTGAACGACAGCAAGCAATTATCAGAGAAAACGAGGGAAAAACTGCGGCCCATACTAGAGCAACAAGCCATTTCGTTTGCCGTAACGCATTTACATCCGAAAGAAATTGACGAAATCAATATTCTGAATGCTTCGATGAAAGGAATGCAAGAATCGGTTTTGAAATTAAGTGTAACGCCTGAATTTATAATTGTGGACGGCAATAGATCATTGAATTCAAAATTGGGATTGAAAGGTACTTTTGGCAAACAATTTTCAAAGCGTGAAATTGAATTATTACAATCGATCCCGAATCAAAGTATTATTAAAGGTGATTCGAAATATATGAGTATTGCCGCGGCTTCGGTGCTAGCAAAAACGTATCGGGATGCGTATATGAACCTGATTCACGAAGAATTTCCGATGTATAATTGGAAGCAGAACAAGGGTTATCCCACCAAAGAGCATCGTGAAGCTATTAGGAAATATGGCGTAACCAAATACCATCGAATGACATTTCGATTATTGCCAGAACAGTTGAAACTGGAGATTTAGATTGTTTGTTTAATAAAAATCCTTTTGATGATTTGTAAAGAATTATTTATATATTTGAATAAAATAAAGTATGACGTTTGTCATACCTATCTACCCAAAATTGGGTGGCTTTGTATGATTTTGTCATACATATAAACGAGTTGGAGCGTAATTGGCGCGACCTACGTGTTAGTTTCACAATGAATTTTAGAGATATTTCTTTGAGATTTAAAAGGGAAAAGGATTTTCGCTTCAAGTCTTTCGATAAGATCGTAGAAAGTTC
>CAIOTL010000093.1 GCA_903861155.1 uncultured Bacteroidota bacterium | reverse complement strand
TTCGAATATGGATCAGAAACTGAATCGTGATTTCATTCAAAAAAAATCGCCTTGGCTGGCTATAAAAGCACATTATTCAGGAAATTTCCCCAATGATTTGGTAGGTTTGCATAATTTCAAAGGAGGTTATTGTGGCGTTTCCAAAGTAGAAAACAACAAAATAAACATTTGCTATCTTGCCGATTATGAAACCTTCAAACAATACAAGAATGTCGATGAATTCCAGTCCAAAGTTGTTTGTGAAAATCCACACTTGAAAATGATTTTCGCAAAAACTAAGTTGCTTTTCGAAAAACCTTTGACAATAAGCCAAATTTGTTTCGAGAAAAAAGATACAGTTGAAAACCATATTTTAATGATTGGCGATACTGCGGGGTTGATTCACCCCTTGTGTGGCAATGGAATGGCAATGGCGATTCATAGTGCTAAAATTGCGTCAGAATTGATTATCGATTTTTTGGACAATAAGATTAGTTCTCGGAAAGAATTGGAAGAAAAATACACGCAAGAATGGAATAGAAATTTTAAAAGCCGACTTGCAATGGGTCGAAATTTGTCAAAATTCTTGCAGAATGAAAAGTCAGCTTCATTTCTTATGCAATTATTGGCTATATTTCCGTTTATTCTATCAAAAATTATTAAAAAAACGCACGGGAAACCAATACTATTAAAATCTTACGATGGTTCTAAACACAAAATATAGATCCGAAGATCCGGAAATAATGGATGATTTCGCAATGGAAGGTGAAATCTTGCGTGATGCTTTGGATAAAATTGCCAAAATAAACCAGCTCTTAGGTGGAAACCTATTAACTTTACGAGCAGTCCAAGATTTGATTGCGAAGATTTCCAGACAAACTGAAATTACGATTGTAGACGTGGGGTGTGGCAATGGCGATATGTTGCGAACATTGGCAAGTTATGGATCAAAACATAATTTAAATTTTCGATTAATCGGAATTGATGCCAATGCTTTCGCCATTAATCATGCTCGGAAATTATCAGAAAATTATTCGACCATCAGCTTTCAATGTGAAGATATTTTTAGTCAAACTTTCGAAGAGTTGAACTATGACATCTTATTGTGTACCTTAACGTTACATCATTTTCAAGACGATGAAATTATGAGAATAATGTCTGTTTTTTATGCTAATTCAAGAATTGGAATTGTGATTAATGATTTGAATAGAAGTGCAATGGCGTATCGATTGTTTCAAGCATTATGTTTCGCATTCCAATTGAATACGATGTCACGAGAAGATGGGTTAGTTTCCATTTTGAGAGGATTTAAAAAAGAAGAATTAATACGTTTTTCAGAAAAATTAGAATTTTACAACTATAAAATTCAATGGAAATGGGCTTTTCGTTATCAATGGATAATTTCAAAAATATGAGTGTAAAAATTAAATGTGTTTCCAAACAATTGCCCAAATATTCCAGAACTACTGAAGAAATCGTTCCCTTTCTTGATGCCTGGCTCGAAGGTCAAGATTCTCGTTTCATCCGAAAAGTAAAAAAAATTTTTGAAGGAGCAGCCGTTGACAAACGGTTTTCGATTATGGATCCAATAGAAGTTTTTACGAACACTTCCTTCGAGGAAAGAAACGATATTTATGTTCGAGAAGTCATCCAATTAGGCATACAAGTATTGGAAAAGGCATTGTCAAAATCCAATTGGAAATCCGAAGATTTAGATTATATCATCACGGTAAGTTGTACTGGAATCATGATTCCTTCTTTGGATGCTTATTTAATCAACAAATTGAGATTGCGACAGGATATTGTGCGACTTCCCGTGACCGAAATGGGTTGTGCCGCGGGAATTTCCGGAATAATATATGCCAAAAATTTCTTGAAAGCTAATCCCGGAAAAAGAGCGGCCGTTATTGCTGTTGAAAGTCCAACGGCAACTTTTCAACTGGATGATTTTTCGATGGCCAATATTGTCAGTGCAGCAATTTTTGGAGATGGAGCGGCTTGTCTATTACTTTCTTCCCATAATGATGATGATGGACCAGAAATTTTGGATGAAGAAATGTATCATTTTTATGATGCGGAACATTTAATGGGTTTTAAACTCACGAATTCGGGTTTGCAAATGATTTTGGACATCGATGTTCCAGCAACCATTGCTTCCCATTTTTCGGATATTATTAATCCATTTTTGGTCAAAAACAATTTAAAAACAGAAGATTTAGACCATTTGATTTTTCATCCCGGCGGCAAAAAGATTGTCCAAACCGTGGAAAGTTTATTTTCCGATTTGGGAAAAAACATAGATGACACCAAAGAAGTGTTACGATTATATGGAAATATGTCAAGCGCCACCGTTTTGTATGTTTTAGAACGAATTATGGATGCCCAACCCAAAAAAGGATCGAAAGGATTGATGTTGAGTTTTGGCCCCGGATTTTCGGCGCAAAAGGTATTGTTGCAGTTTTAAAATAATTAACCGCAGATTCGCAGATTGTATTTAAATAATTTGTTACAAATGTTTTTAAATCAGTGGATTTGGGCTTGAAAAAAAGTATGACAAACGAAGAAATTTTATCGAAATTACCTTATTCCAAACCGTTTTTGTTTGTGAATGAATTGCTGCATATAGATGAGAATGGGGTGGAAGGTACTTATACTTTTGATGAAAACCTTGATTTTTATAAAGGTCATTTCAAGGATAATCCTGTTACGCCTGGAGTGATTTTGATTGAGGTTATGGCTCAAATAGGTTTGGTTTGTCTGGGTATCTATTTACTAAATGATGAATTTAATACATCAACCGCAATTGCTTTAACGTCAAATGAAATGGATTTTTTAAAATCTGTTTATCCCAATGAAAAAGTGAGGGTAATTTCAGAGAAAATTTATTATAGATTTGGAAAATTAAAATGCAAAGTCAGTATGAAAAATGAAAATGGAGAAGTAGTTTGTAACGGAACTATTGCCGGAATGATAATATCCTCACCCCAACCCCATCCGAAGGAGAGGGGGCCAAAACTGGATTGAAATAATCTGTTGTGTCATTGACAAATAAAGATGAAAGAATGAATAAACGTGTCGTAATTACGGGTCTCGGTGTTGTTGCTCCAAATGGGGTAGGAATTGATGCATTTACCAATGCCATAAAAAACGGAATCTCAGGTATAAAACACGATGCGGAATTGGAACGATTGCAATTCTCCTGTCAAATTGCCGGAAAACCGGAGGTTTCCACCGAATTGGCATTGCAGTATTTTACGGAATTGGAATTACGGAATTTCAACTCTTCAGGGATTTTGTATGGGGTGATTGCAGGAATTGATGCATGGAAAGATGCTGGATTGTCATTGGAAATCAACGAAGAACCGGATTGGGATAGTGGAACGATTTTTGGAACTGGAACTTCTGGAATTGATAAATTTCGGGAAAGTATCTATAAAATTGATGATTTTCAAACCCGAAGATTAGGGAGTACGGCCGTGGCACAGACTATGAATAGTGGTGTGAGCGCCTATTTGGGTGGTAAACTAGGATTGGGAAATCAGGTGACAACGAATTCTTCTGCCTGTACTACGGGAACTGAAAGTATTTTGATGGCTTTTGAACGAATAAAACTAGGGCAGGCAAAACGCATTTTGGCGGGAAGCACGAGCGATTCCGGGCCGTATATTTGGGGCGGATTTGATGCGATGAAAGTGTGTACTTTCAAACACAATGAAACACCAGAACAAGGTTCAAGACCAATGAGCATAAGTGCTTGCGGATTTGTTCCAGGTAGCGGAGCAGGAGCTTTTGTTCTGGAAGATTTGGAAACAGCTTTGGCTCGTGGAGCCAAAATATACGCGGAAGTTCTTGGTGGAAACGTAAATTCTGGAGGTCAACGTGGTCTCGGAACGATGACGGCACCCAATCCGATTGCTGTACAAAAATGTATCAAAAACGCAATAGAAAATACCGGAATTCATCCCAATGATATAGATGCCATCAACGGCCATTTGACCGCAACATCCAAAGACAGTTTGGAAATTCAGAATTGGAGTGAAGCTTTAGAAAGAAAAGGAATCTATTTCCCTTATATTAACTCACTAAAATCAATGGTTGGACATTGTTTGTCGGGTGCGGGAAGTATTGAAAGCGTAGCTTCGGTTTTGCAATTGCATCACGGATTTATTTTTCCGAATATTAATTGTGCAGATTTGCATCCTGAAATAACGGAAATAATTGATGTGACCCGAATTCCACAGCAATTAATTGAAAAAGAATTGAATATTGTTGCCAAAGCCAGTTTTGGTTTTGGTGACGTAAATGGATGTGTGATTTTTAAGAAATATAAATAAATATGAATAAACCGGAAATTATCGAGAAGTTAAAGGTTATCGTGAAACCTTATGTCAAAAACCAGGAAGCATTCGACAATCTTACTGAAAGCACTGATTTTATTACTGATTTACAGATAAATTCAGCAAATTTGGTTGACGTGATTTTAGATATTGAAGAAGAGTATAGCATCGTAATCGACAATCAATCGATGGAACGAATGTTAGACGTAAAATCGGCTATGGAAATCATTGAAACCAAATTATCCGAAAAGTGATAGGAAACGACATCGTGGATTTGGCTTTAGCCCGAAAAGAAAGCAATTGGAGAAGGAAGGGTTTTTTGGATAAAATCTTTACCAAAAACGAACAATTGTCGATTTTAAATTCCGATACTCCTGAAATTATGGTCTGGAATTTATGGAGTAGGAAGGAAGCAACTTATAAAATTTACAATCGGAAAACCAAAATTCGAGGCTATTTTCCTTTGCAATTGGAATGTGTTGATTTGGAAATTGTTGATGGAATTCAATTGGGTAAAGTAGAAATAAATGAAGCCATTTATTATACTAAAACAGAGATAAAAGCAGCCTATATAAGTACTGTTGCGGTTGTTGATTTTCAAGATTTTAATAAAGTTAAAATATTGAAAAACTCAAAAAAAATTCATAAAAATAACGGAATTCCATATTATTTTGAAAACATGAATTCAGAATCAAAACCAGCGTCCGTATGCCATCACGGAAGATTCAAACAAATTGTTTGCCTTTAATTCAATCCAAATCTCGTTTTAATTTAAGAATAGAAGATTTAAGAATAGAAGCGTTATTTCTAGGCATCTTAGAAAGACTAATTTTTTTACATTTAAGGATTTTATAAATTTTGCATAATTCGTCATGCGAAAATTGTTTGTTAATTTTATTATTCAGTTTTTCTGTCTATGACTTCAATATGGAAAAACCAGTCAAATTGACCTCAAGTTTCCATTCTAAATTACACCAGTTCCGTAGCAAACTGACCACCACTTTTCTCTTTAAATTGACTACCTAATTTTTGGATAAATTGAACATTAAAGACTACTGAATTTTTCATGCTGTTTTATAATTAAATAAAACCAATTTTTTATGATATCTTTCTAATCAAATTTTCAAGAAATTGGATTACTTGATTCGAAAAAAAATCTAAATGATTCCCTAAAATCAGCATTAAAAATATTGCTTTTTTAGTTTCAATTTTTCTAAAAATTCCTCATTTTTTTTCTATTTTTATGAAAAAATAGAATTTATGAATTTCGATATCAAACCATTACTAGTTTTAAGCTTTTTTCTTTGTCTGGTTTTTTGTAAAGCCCAATCAGTAACGCCAGATAATTCTTCAAGAAATCAACAAATAGTGAATGACTCCGTCTTTGTAAATTTAAAAAATTACAACAAAGATTTTATTTATGATATGAGATATGCCACTTCAGATAATTTTTTGAAAGCCAAGGTATATGATTGTGCCGAATGTTTCTTGCGATTGAAAACGGTCAAATCGCTAATTGAAGCCAATGATTCTTTTAAAAAAATGGGCTATAAGATCAAAATTTTTGATTGCTACAGACCTTTGGATATCCAAAAAAAAATGTGGAAAATAGTCCCAGATCCTTCTTATGTTGCTGATCCAGCCAAAGGTTCCATTCATAATAGAGGGGGAGCTGTCGATATTACTTTGGTCGATTCCAAAGGAAAAGAACTTAATATGGGAACTCCATTTGACTTTTTTGGAATAGAAGCTAGTCACAATTATCAAAATCTTTCCCAAGAAATAAAAGATAATAGGGAATTACTAAAAAAAACAATGATAGCGAAAGGATTCCACTTCATTGATTCGGAATGGTGGCACTATAATCTAAAATCAGCTTTGAATGACAAGGTTTCTAATGTTAAATGGAAATGTGATTAATTATTCTACACAGTGTAAACTATTGATAAAGTAGGTTTCTGGTTCATAAACTTGGCTGTTCAGTTCCGACTGAAATTCCTTTTTTATAACATAATCTTCGATGTTCGTCAGGTATTTTATTCGCATCATATTCACGGGAGAACTTTTCAATTCTTCCATAGAACCTTTTAAAAACATAAAAGTTCCTATCAGGATTCTGTTGTCAAATCCTTTGTCGTCACGAATCATCGTGCCACAGTTTTCTTGATTAATGTGGAGAAGTGTTATTATTTTTCCGTTATTTAATTGCAAGAATAGTTTTGAATTTTTATCGAAACATTCGGCTTTCAAAAACTCTTTGCTTTTCTGGATAAGTTGTAAGTTTAATGTTGGCAAGCCATCGGTTGATGCTAAAGTAAAAAAAATGTAGCTGCTATTTCCGCCGAAATTCTTTTCATAGATCATATATTCCTTTGTCGATTTATAGGTTCCAAGTGAATCGGTAACGTTTACACTGTATTCACAAGGTTTTTGGGCAAATAAATAGCTGCTTATCAAGAAAAAAATTAGTAGAACTGCTTGTTTCATCTGTTTATAATATTTGTTTTTTATTGGAAGTTGGAACGCCTATAATCATATTCCTGTGTGTCAATGACGATTGTCTTGGGCGTTTCATTTTTATTTTATTTTAGTGCAAATTAAGACAATTTTATTGTCATTTTCGTCAGTTGTAAAAAAACAATATTGATTTCCTCCATCTTTAATTTTCCACTTTTTCCTGATGTTTTCGACCGTATCGGGAAAATTTCTTGTGGTAATATTGGCTTGCTTGTTTTCCAAATATGTTTTCATTTCAATTTTGTGGCACGGAATTGTTTTTTCAATCTTGAAAACTCTTCCCGGAAATGGGATTAGTGTCGAATTCGTATATAAATGGGAATGTTTATGTAGTTTGTATAGATTGTAAAAAGTCCCAACTTCATCAAATCCACCTGATTTCATTATGGCGCTGTTGGGCTCGTATAGATATTTTTGAGGTAAATTATATTCAGGTATTTCAGGATTTTCATCTAAAACAAATTCAAAAGTTTCTTCTTTTTCCTTTAAAATGTTGACGGTCTTTATGTTGATTTTTTCCGAGTAATTTTTATGCAATTGCCATAACAATTCTTTTACTTCGTTTTCAACTGCCACAATATGAACTGTCATAACATTTTTTAACTCAGATAATCCTGCCGAAATATCCAATAATGGGGCAGTTTTAATTAGAATTGATTCTGAATATTTAAAAAACAAATCGAGATTTTCGGGAACATTTGGCAAACAATCCCTGAGCATAAAAACCTTTCCCTTGGCTTCGTTTCGTCTGGAAGGATCAATATAAATCCAATTCCATTTTACGTCTAATTCAGTTAAAATGGCTAAACTATTTCCAGAATGACAAGTAATATTCTTTGCGTTTAGCTGATCGAAATTATGTTTTACAATCTGAGATAGTTCTGGGTTTATTTCGCAATGAGTTAGCTTTTTCATCTTTTTTGCAAAATAGAAATCGTCAACCCCAAAACCTCCCGTTACATCTATCAAATTTTCGCCTGAAACAAGGTTCGCTTTATAGGAAGCTGTTTTCTCGGATGAAGTTTGTTCAATAGCTATTTTGCTTGGATAAATGATGTTTTTTGTTGCAAACCAATTGGGTAATTTAGTTTTTGCTTTGGTTTTTCCCTCAATTTGGTTTAGGATTGCAATCCATTTCACTTCAGGAAAAGGATTTTTTTGGAGCGCCAATTTCGCAATGTTTTTATCAACAGTATTATTGATAAATTGTTGTATTTGAGGATTTAAAAGGGTAAAATCCAAAATTAAATGTTTTTTGTTAAAAGTTGAATTATTTTATTTTCTGGAAAAAATTCTTTTCCAATTACTTTAAGAATAGTATACAGGGGAACTGCGATAATCATCCCTAAAATTCCGGATAGAAATCCAGCAATCAAGATGACTATAAATATTTCCAATGGATGAGAACTGACGCTTTTAGAAAAAATAAGCGGTTGTGAAAAGTTGTTATCAATGATTTGAACTATCCAAAATCCAATCAAAACATAGATCGTCGTGGGCAAAATTTCAGATTGAAAATCGCTTCCCAAGTTTTCAAGCATAGTTAATATAGCTGCCAATACTGACGCTATTAGCGGTCCAATATAGGGGACAATATTTAATACGGCGCACAAAAAAGCAATGATAAATGGGTTTGGAATGCCAAAAATAAATAAGACAATAAGATATAAAATAAAGACAATAAATAATTGGAGCAATAAACCAATAAAATAGCGGGATAGCAAATGGTCAATTTTATGAAGTGAATTCATTATTTTGACTTCTTGAGTATCTGGAATAAATGTTTTGGCTCCAGCAATAAAATACCGTCTGTCTTTTAGAAAGAAAAAAGTAATAAATAAAACGGAAGCTAAACCAATTCCAAGGCTACTTATAGCTCCCAAGACAGCATTTAAAAAATTTGGAATAAAATTGAAATTAATTTT
>CAIOTL010000092.1 GCA_903861155.1 uncultured Bacteroidota bacterium | reverse complement strand
AAATTTTTTAACAAAAAAAATGCCATTTACGGCAGTTTTTAAAATGAATTATCCCGAAGCAGAGCTTTGAGGTATCTTGCGGAAAAGGTGATTTTTTAGTTTTATGAAAACCAAGGTTTTCAAACTTTCCTCTAAAATATGAACCAGAACTTTGAGGAATTCTAATGATTAAACAAAACTCTACTTATATTTTTACAAAGATATTTGTATAATATTTTTTTCCTTCTGAATTTACCCTGATGGAAATTCCAAAATTTGTATAATCCCCTTCAATGTTTTCTTTATGAGTTGGGCTGTTCAACCAAGCAGTCAAAGCAGATTCAGGTGTATTATAATTATAAGCTATGTTTTCACCTACATTTTTGGCTCCTAAAACCTTCATAATGTCTTCTGAACGAGCAACAAAATCATTGTGATTAACCACGTCATTGTTAATCATATAGATATCATGTTCTTCTGACTTCACGGAAATGTAATTGATTGGATTCAATACTTTCAAACCAACACTAACTCTATAAGTATTTATCAAAGCCATAGCATCTAATTCATCTTGACTATAAGCATAACTTACTGTTTTCTGTGTTGAGGTGGCAACAGATGTAGGTGTTTCTGAAGCACTTGTTGAACATGAGTTCATTGTAAATACAATTGCAACTAGCAATAGTACAAGAAGTAATTTTGCTTTCATAATAATAGATTGTTAAGTTTAAAGTAGATTGTGGGGCAAACTTCTTTAGGTTATAATTAAAAGAACTTGTTTTAATTCTTATGTAAATATATGCTATTTATCGACAAAAGAACAAATATAATCGATTAAATACACAAAATAAATTTATTAATAAGTAATTTTCTTATATATTTTGACAGTTTACTATCCATATAAGATGAACCAAAAATTTCTTTCCAATGAATTGGTTCCTAAAATCAAAAAAGCCTTGCAAAATTTGCAAGGCTTCTAATTAATATTGTAGATTTATTACTAGTTTCCGATTAATTTTAACACCATCTCAAATTGTTCTTTTCTTGAAATATTTGAATTATCGATTTCAATAGCATCATCCGCTTTTAGAAGTGGTGAATCCTCTCGATGGGTGTCGATATAGTCTCGTTCTTCAATGTTTTTGAGCACTTCGTCAAAACTAATCTTATCCCCTTTTTGAATAAGTTCTTCATAACGCCTTTGAGCACGAGTATTTGGGCTTGATGTCATAAATATCTTGAGCTCGGCCTCAGGGAAAACTACAGTGCAAATATCTCTTCCATCCATAACAATTGCTTTGTTTTTACCCATTTCCTTTTGTTGTTCAACAAGTTTTGAACGAACTTCCGGTATTTCGGCCACCTTGCTCACATAATTAGAAACTTCGATAGTGCGAATTTCCTTTTCCACATTTACATCATTCAAATACATTTCGGCAAAACCCAAATCAGGATTGAATTTGAAGACTAATTTTATGAAAGGCAAACTGTTGATGAGAGATTCTTTGTCAAAAAAATCTTTGCCAATATATCCTTTTTGCATTGAAAATAAAGCGACCGCACGATACATTGCACCCGTGTCGACATAAACATAGCCCAAATGCTTGGCCAATTCTTTTGCCAAGGTACTTTTTCCTGTTGACGAAAATCCGTCTATTGCAATTGTAATTTTTTTCAAAATTTAAAATTTAAAGTTACACTAATATAAACCAAATTATTACTGAAGGTTAATGGTCAAACCAAATAAACTCATGTTTCCTGCCAAAGTATATCTCGAATACGAATAATTGAATTTTAATTTATTGATTTTCAACCCAAAACCTACCGAAATACCGGAAAAATTCCGTTGATCCATAATCCGTAATTCTTCGGCACGCCTGAAATTATAACTCAATCTAAGATTAAAAGTTTTTTTGGGAAAAAGCTCCAATCCAAAAATCACGTGACGCAATGCATTGTTCATTCCAGATATATTTTCTGGGGTTGAAGTGCCGTCGAGTGTCGATATAGCTCGATTAGGATTTGAAAAAGAAATATTCCATTGTTGCAGATTATCCAAGGTAAGATGCCAACGAACGGGAACATTTTCTAATTGTTGCGAAACTCCTACCATTATTTCCATCGGCAATTTTTCGTTTATACCCGAATAAGTTGTAAACTGTGTTCCTAAATTTCGAACCACCAAAGCCCAATTGACATCATTTTTTTCGTCTATAAAAATGGCTCCAAGATCAATTGCACCTCCAAAAGAGCTGTAAGTTTCAAGTGTCGAGGAAATCAGTTTTGCATTGGCACCCAAAAAAAGAGTGGAATTGGGGACATTATAGGCATATCCGAAAGAAAGTGCCGTTTCACTTCCTGTAAATTGGGATGTAGGTTGGCCATTTTCGTCGTAACCCTGAAAATTACCGTAATTTATATAATTGATTCCGACCTGAAAAGTTTGCAAATGGCGGTCATACGTATAGGCATAAGAAGCTGTCCCGTAAGCTACTTCCCCAAAATAACTGCCGTAATTTAAGGCCAAATTATTATCCATATCAGAATTTATTGTCGCCGGATTAAAATTGGCTTGGTTAACGTCATCATCATAAATCGTAATGATTTTTCCTCCTAAAGCGGCCTGTCTTGGAGAAGTTACCAAGTTTAGAAACTGATATACATATTTACCTCCAATTTGACCGAAAGAAACGGTACAAAACGAAAATAAAAAGAGGAATAAAAGGTTCTTTTGCATACTTGAAAAAAGCTATTCTGTATAGTAAAACGCAAATGCGAAGATAAAATTATAATGGTATAAATTCCTGTTTTGTTTATGAAGTTTTGGTGCGATTTTTTAATTAAACAAAAATTCCATCCCGAAATTTCAGCATGGAATTTATTTTATGACCTGATCTTGCTCTAAAGAACTTTTGCGTTTTTCACCTTTTGATCAGTGATGGCAATTTTCAAAACTTCATTCATTTCCTTTACGTAATGAAAAGTAAGTCCCTCAACATATTCTGGTTTTATTTCGTCAATATCACTTTTGTTTTCATGGCAGAGGATAATTTCCTTGATATTAGCTCTTTTAGCAGCCAAAATCTTTTCTTTTATTCCGCCCACAGGCAAAACTTTTCCTCGTAAAGTGATTTCACCTGTCATTGCCAATCCTTTTTTAACTCTCTTTTGAGTTAACACCGAAACTAAAGAAGTCAACATTGCAATTCCAGCACTTGGTCCGTCTTTCGGAGTAGCTCCTTCAGGAACGTGCAAATGGATGTTGTATTTTAACAACACTTCATGGCTTAAACCCATAAGTTCCACATTGGCTTTTATATATTCTAAGGCTATCGTCGCCGATTCTTTCATTACCGTTCCCAGATTTCCCGTGATTGTCATCATACCTTTCCCAGGAGAAATCAAGGATTCTATAAAGAGAATATCTCCACCCACGCTCGTCCAAGCCAGTCCGGTGACTACTCCAGCAACATCATTGCTTTCGTATTTGTCTCTTTCTAATCTTGGAACCCCAAGAACTTTAACAATATCTTCGTCAGTTACTTTCTTATTGTAATCCTCCTCCATCGCAATTGATTTGGCGGCATTTCGAATCACTTGCGCGATTTTTGCCTCCAAACCACGAACGCCAGACTCACGAGTATAACCTTCGACAATTTTTTCTAATTGTTTTTTTCCAATGATTAAATCCTTGGTAGTCAAACCGTGTTCTTTCAATTGACGTGGAAACAAGTGCTGACGTGCAATTTCCACCTTTTCTTCGATAGTATAACCAGACATTTTTATGATTTCCATCCTGTCTCTCAACGCAGGTTGAATCTCCGACATATTATTTGAGGTGGCAATAAACATCACTTTCGACAAATCATATCCCATTTCGAGGAAATTGTCATAAAAAGAATTGTTTTGTTCCGGATCCAAAACCTCCAACAATGCCGATGATGGATCACCTTGGTGACTGTTTGATAATTTGTCGATTTCATCCAAAACAAAAACCGGATTCGATGTTCCAGCCTTTTTCAAGCTTTGAATGATTCGTCCCGGCATTGCTCCAATATAGGTTTTTCGATGGCCGCGAATTTCTGCTTCATCGCGTAAACCTCCGAGTGAAATTCTCACATATTCCCTTCCCAAAGCTTCAGCGACTGATTTCCCTATAGAGGTTTTACCAACTCCCGGAGGTCCTGTCAAGCAGATAATTGGCGATTTCATATCGTTTCGCAATTTCAAAACTGCCAAATGTTCGATCATTCTTTTCTTTACGTCTTCTAATCCAAAGTGATCTCTGTCTAGTATTTTTTGGGCACGTTTTAAATCAAAATTGTCTTTGGAATATTCGTTCCAAGGCAATTCTAAAAATAAGTCCAGATAATTTCTTTGAATGCCAAAATCAGGTGCTTGCGGATTCATTCGACGCATTTTTCCCAATTCTTTTTCGAAATGTTCTTGTGTTTTCAAATCCCACTTCTTAGTTTTGGCTTTCAGACTCATTTCGTCCATTTCTTCTTCTTGTGAAGCACCACCCAATTCTTCCTGGATCGTTTTCATCTGCTGATGAAGGAAATATTCGCGCTGTTGCTGGTCTAAGTCAAAACGGACTTTTGATTGAATATCATTTTTCAATTCGAGTTTTTGCAACTCTAAATTCATATACCGAAGCGTTTCTAGCGCACGTTCTTTTAAAGCATTAATCGATAATAAATCTTGTTTTTCCTGAACCGACAAGTTCATATTGGAAGTGACAAAATTGATTAAAAACGATTGGCTTTCAATATTTTTGATGGCAAACGTTGCCTCGCTCGGAATATTGGGACTTTCCTTTATAATTTGAATAGCTAATTCCTTGATTGAATCGATAATCGCCAAGAATTCCGTGTCAAATTTTCCTGGTCTTTTTTCGGGAACCTCTCTAATATTCGCAGTGATATAAGGTGTTTCCGAAAGTACTGAATCAATTCGGAAACGTTTCTTTCCTTGGAGAATCACGGTAATATTCCCGTCAGGCATTTTCAAAACCCTCAATATTTGGGCAACGGTTCCTATTTTGTGAATGTCGTTTTTGGTAGGATCTTCAACTTCTTCATTTTTTTGGGCAACTACACCAATTATTTTACCCGCTGCATAAGCATCATTAATCAATTTTATGGATTTATCGCGTCCAGCAGTAATTGGAATTACAACTCCGGGAAACAAAACCATATTTCGCAAGGGCAAAATAGCTAAGAAATCGGGTAATTTTTCGTTGTTCATTTCCTCCTCATCTTCGGGAGTCAATAAAGGGATTAAATCGGTTTCCGAATCGAATTCTTGAAGTGACAGATTGTCAAGGGCAAGTATTTTATGATTTGACATAGGTTATTTAAGTCTTTTTGTCATTAGATTTATTCATTTGTTGAACAAATATAAGGTATCAACATCATAAATGCGTATTTGATACTTATTATTTGTACAAGGCTAAAAAGTTGCAATCATTATGCCAAAAAAAAATATCCGCTCTCTCAAGAACGGATATTCACAATTTAGAGATACTTACATTTTTTAATCCTAAGCTTTCAAATAATTGTTTAAGTAAAAATTACTGTATAGTATATTTTAAAAAAAACTCTCCTTTTGTAAACACTTTAGTTGATGTCATTGTTTTATCTTTCCCAATAAAATTAAATGTTCCTTTTAATTGTTTTATCCGTCTTGTTTAACTCAGTTATAGTAATGTTACCAGCACTTGTATTAAAGTCAGAATAATCAGAACTATAAATAGCTGCTTCTTCATTGTAAATACAGGACACTTCTACCCAACTAAGATTGTAACTACCTATTTTTGAAACATTAAATAAAGTTAAATTCATTGATGTTGATGAATCAGCAGCAGAAATTACAAAAGAATTTAGAGTTGTCGAATTTATTGCTTGGACTGTTGACCATTGTTTTACCAAACCATCTTTAGTTACTCTAAAGTAATAAGCAGTAGTGGTTACTCCTCCATTGTTTGTTCCGGTATTGCCAACAGGTTCGTTTGAACAAGAGGTAATTAAAACTGATGCAAACAACAAAAAAACACAATTATAGATTTTAATAAATTCATGTTTTTGATTTTAATTTATAAGAAAATAGGATTTTTTTTTAATATTTAGCAACAAGTTTTAGGCTTTTAAAATAAATTGAACTCACAAAAAACACAGCTAAAACACAATAGCAAATCTTAAACTCCCTATAATTTCTTTATTAGGTTCTTGTGAAAATGTTGTGAATTCTTTTTTTTACATAGATTTTATTAAAAAACAAATAATTAAATTTTAGAAAGCTTCGCTTTTACACATAGGCTTCATAGCTGTTATATGCAAAAATAATTTTCTTTGTCAATCTTTTTTTAACAATTTCCACTATGTGGTTTATATTAATTTTGAGTTTACTTTCACACAAACCCCGTTAGAAACCTTTAATAAATGTACCGGAAATTATTCTACATATTCTGTTTTCTTCATAAAACTGAGCACGATGTAGCCAAGCAAAAAGAAAACCGCCAAAATGAAAATAGAATTCCGCATCGAATTGGTTATCGAACCTACAAATCCAAAAATGAAAGTTCCCAAAACGATGGCAATTTTCTCGGTCACATCAAAAAAACTAAAGTAGGTAGCGTGGTCTTCGGTTTCGGGCAGTAACTTGGAATAAGTGGAGCGCGACAAAGATTGTATGGCGCCAAGCACCATTCCTATTGCTCCACCAAGCGAGTAAAATTGCAAATTGATATATTTATTGTCTTTATCCAATAAATAAGCCCCAAAACAAATCAACCCCCAAATGGCGATGGTGAGTTTCAGGGTTTTGATATTTCCGATTCTTTCGGATATTCTTGCAAAAACATAAGCTCCAAAAATAGCCACCAATTGTATTACTAAAATGGTGATTATTAATTGACTGGTTTCTATTCCCAATTCAATTTTCCCATAAATTCCAGCCAACAAAATAATTGTTTGGACTCCAATACTATAAAGGAAAAAAGCGGTTAGAAATTGTTTCAATGATGGATGTTGCTTCAAGCTTTTTAAAACTACCATTAATTCCCTTAATCCTTTGAAAATAAAATCTTTTCGGTTTTTTTTATTATATACATTATTGGGTAAATAATAAAATGTGATTTGTGCAAAACCCATCCACCAAATCCCAACGGATAAAAAAGAAATTCTTGAGGATAAAGTAGGATCCGAAATTCCGTACCATTCCGGTTTCATTACCATCGTCAAGTTAAAAGTCAGCAAAAGTACAGACCCAAAATACCCAAGCATAAATCCCTTGGCACTCACTCTATCATGCTGTTCCGGAAAAGCAATTCCAGGCAAATACGAATTATAAAAAACGATACTTGACCAAAAACCGATACTTGCGAGTATTGTAAACAAAATCCCTATCCATAAAGTATTTTGGTCTTTGAAGAAAAATAAGGCCATCACGGAAAGTGAACCCAAGTAACAGAAAAACTGCATAAATCGCTTTTTGTTTCCTGTATAATCTGCAATACCGGATAAAATTGGAGATAAAAAAGCTACTATCAAAAACGAAAATGACAAGGAATAGGATAACAAAGAACTGTTGGGTAATGATATTCCAAGAAAATTTACGATTCCACCATTTGCGCTGGTCACGGACTCATAATAGATGGGAAATACGGCCGTAGCAATTACTAATGAATAGACAGAATTTGCCCAGTCGTAAAATGCCCAAGCATTGATTAATTT
>CAIOTL010000091.1 GCA_903861155.1 uncultured Bacteroidota bacterium | reverse complement strand
CTTTGTAATTCTTTTGAGCAATAATGAACATTGCTTTTGCAACAGCTTCACTTTGTATAGCTTTGTACTTTTTTAAGTTTCCAATTAATAAAATTGAAAAAAGTTTCATAAAAAAAGCACCGATTTTTTCTCCTAAACGAAATTCTTTTCTCTTTCCTAAAAGAAGGGAAGGTTGAAATACCGAAACACTTCCGAAATTACAATTTTTTAGAAAATCTTGAATTTCTCCTTTTGTTTTTAAATAAAAATTTGATGAAGTGGCATCAGCACCAAGGGATGAAACAATCAAGAATTGTTTGACTTTATTTTGAAGTGCTGAAGTGGCAAACTGTTTTGGGTATTCAAAATCTACTTTTCTAAATGCATCTTGGCTACCTGCCTTCTTTATGGTTGTGCCAATGGTACAAAAGAAATCGTCACCTACAACATAGTTTTGGTGGCTTTCTGGTTTGTCAAAATCAATAATGTGTTGCTTTAATTTTGGATGTTGAATTCCTGCGTCTCTTTTCACGAAAGTGATTACAGTAGAATATTCCTCACTTTCTAATAGAAGTTCTAAAAGCTGAGAACCTATTAATCCAGTGCTGCCAATTATCAAAGCAGTTTTCATAATTATGATTTTTTGTTTTTCCCGAAATTGAATTTTACTTTTTCTACTACTTGCACTTTTGGAGCAGGTTTCTTAAAAGGTTTCTTTTTTGCAGATGGTTTTGATTTAGAAGGACTTTGATCACCTCTCGCTCTTTCTTCGTCTTTTGGTTTTGCTTTGAATTCGGGTCTTTCTGAAGCTCCTTCTTTTACTGGGATTTGTGCTTTGTGTTTTGCTATAACATCACTAGGATTTTTTGGATTTTCTTTAGTTCCTCGCAAATGAATCACTAATCCATTTAGAAAATTGCGTAACACTTGGTCGCCACATTCCACATAATTTTCGTGGTCTTCAGCGCGGAAAAAAGCACCTAATTCTGATTTTGAAATTCTAAAATCTACCAATTCCAAGATTTCAACTATTTGATCATCTCGCAACATCAGTGCGACACGCAGTTTTTTGAGTATATCGTTGTTTGTCATTTTTTACATTTTAAAGTTTAGTTTCAAACTTGGATTAAAAAAGCCAAAGGTACGCATTTACAAAACCATCCCGCCATAATTTTTCGTTATGTTGACCGCCTTTCACAATCTTTATTTTGGTCAGATTATTGCATTCACATCTTTTTTCACTAATCAAATCATCAATTTTGTTAATGTCTGTAATCATTATTTTTTTATCACTTTCATCTCCTTCATTATCGCCACAAAGAAAATAAAGTTTGGTTTTTAGCTTTGGAGTTTTTTTCGTTAATTCAATAATTTCTTCTTGATTAAACCATAAAGCCGGCGAAAAAATTCCTGCTCTCCCGAAAACTTCAGGATATTTTAAAATGGCATAATAAGAAGCCAATCCACCAATTGAACTTCCTATAATAGCTGTGTTCCTGGGATTTGTTTTTGTTCTATATTTTGTATCTATTTCTGGTTTTAATGTTTTTACAATAAATTCAAGATAATTATTGGCATTTCCACCTCCATATTTCGCGTTTTTGTAGGGTGTTAATTCGTCCATTCGTTTTTCATTTCCGTGTTCAATACCTACGACAATTACCTGTGCGTTGAGACTGTCCAATTTTTCGTCTACATTCCATTCTCCTGCAAAAGACGTCTTAGTATCAAAAAGATTTTGTGCATCGTGCATATACATCACGGGATATTTCTTTTTGGTAGCCTCGTAATTCTTTGGCAAATAAATCCAGATTTTCTTAGTGGTATACAGTTGTGGTGCTTCGATGGTGAAAGTCGAAACCTGTTTTGAAGCAGTGCTTTGTTGCGAAAACAATTGAAATGAAGTAAATAGTATTAAGAAAAGAAATGCTATTTTTTTAATCATAATTTGGGTTTTATTAATAAGTTTTAGTAAAATTAAGCCAATTGTTCCTGCAGGGCTTTAATGTCATCACGCAGTTTTGCAGCTTGCATAAAATCCAAATCTTTTGCCGCTTTTTCCATTGATTTTCGTTTCTCCCGAATGCGTTTTTCAATTTCGGTTTTCGAAAGGTATTCCGTAATTGGTTCTGCTGCTATTGAAGTGGTGTAGCCCAATTCATAATCTGCCAAAGGATTTTTGGTAAAAGCGCTTTCAATTTTTTTATTTAAAGCCTGGGGAATTTGGTTGTTTTTGATGTTGAAATTAATTTGCTTCGTTCTGCGATAATTGGTTTCATCAATGGTTTTTTGCATACTTGCCGTAATTTTGTCGGCGTACATAATCGCTTTTCCGTTGAGGTTTCTCGCGGCACGTCCAATGGTTTGGGTAAGCGAACGATGACTTCTCAAAAATCCTTCCTTGTCGGCATCGAGAATGGCAACTAGAGAAACTTCAGGTAAATCCAGTCCTTCACGCAACAAGTTGACGCCAATCAGAACATCAAACAATCCTTTTCTTAAATCCTGCATAATTTCGATACGTTCCAAAGTATCGACATCCGAATGAATGTAACGGCAACGAATACCTACTTTGTCGAGATATTTTGCCAATTCCTCCGCCATTCTTTTGGTCAAGGTGGTTACCAAAACACGTTCGTCAATTTCTGCTCTGGCTTGAATTTCCTCAATTAAATCATCAATCTGGTTCAAGCTTGGACGGATTTCGATAATGGGATCCAATAATCCCGTAGGTCGAATGACTTGCTCGATATAAACGCCATCGGTTTTTTGTAATTCATAATCGGCTGGTGTTGCCGAAACATAAATTACCTGGTTTTGCATCGCCTCAAATTCCTCAAATTTCAATGGACGATTATCCATAGCCGCCGGAAGTCTAAAACCATATTCGACCAAGTTTTCTTTTCGGCTTCTGTCCCCGCCATACATAGCATGAACCTGCGAAAGTGTAACGTGACTTTCGTCAACGACCATCAAGAAATCTTTTGGAAAATAATCCAACAAACAAAACGGCCTAGTGCCGGCTTGTCGCCCGTCGAGATAACGGGAATAGTTTTCAATTCCAGAACAATAACCTAATTCGCGAATCATTTCCAAATCGAAATTGGTTCGTTCTTCCAATCTTTTAGCTTCTAAATGTTTCCCAATTTCCTTGAAATAATCGACTTGTTTGACCAAATCTTGTTGGATTTCCCAAATTGCATTTTGCAATACATCAGGCGAAGTCACAAACATATTGGCGGGATAAATCGTGAGTTGGTCGTGTCTTTCAATCACTTTGGAAGTCTTGACGTCAAAAGCTTCGATTTCTTCGATTTCATCTCCGAAAAAATGAATTCGGAATGCATCATCGGCATAACTTGGATAGATTTCGAGAGTGTCGCCTTTGATTCTGAAGTTTCCTGGATTAAAATCGGCCTCGGTTCTGGAATATAAACTTTGGACCAAACTGTGTAATAATTTGGTACGGGAAATTGCTTGATTTTTCTCTATTGCTATGACATTTTTTTGGAATTCCACAGGATTTCCTATACCGTAAATACAGGAAACCGAAGCCACGACGATAATATCTCTTCGTCCCGAAAGGAGGGAAGAAGTGGTGCTCAAACGCATTTTTTCCAGTTCTTCGTTGATGGATAAATCCTTCTCAATAAAGACTCCTGACACCGGCATAAAAGCTTCAGGCTGGTAATAATCGTAATACGAAACGAAATACTCCACAGCATTATTTGGAAAAAACTGCTTGAATTCCGAATACAATTGTGCCGCCAAAGTTTTATTATGTGCTAAAATCAAGGTGGGTTTTTGCACATCCTGAATCACATTGGCCACGGTAAAAGTTTTTCCGGAACCAGTGACACCAAGCAAAGTTTGATATTTTTCCCCAGCCTCAATGCCTTGAGCTAATTTTTCAATGGCTTGCGGTTGGTCGCCTTTTGGCTGATAATCAGATATAACTTGGAATTTCATTTAATAAAGATTCGGAAATGCAAAGTTACAAAGGAAATCCAGAAAAAAGAGTTTAGAAAAACTTAAAACTTCCAAGCTTTCTGTTGTGCTTCCGATTGAAAAGTCCAAGCTAAGATTCTGCTGGTTTTATGGCCTTGCGCCATATCAATCGTTTTTACTTCGACCACATTTACCTTGTTCAAGGTTTTGTATAAACTGGTAAGATTCTCTTTTTTGGATACCAGAGTAGTAAACCATAAACATTGCATCGGATATTTGGCACTTTCGAAAATCATTTCAGTAACGAAACCTAATTCGCCACCTTCACACCATAATTCAGCATTTTGGCCACCAAAATTCAAAGTTGGATTTTTAGTTCTGGTTTTTTCAAGGTTATTGACTTTGCGAATAGATGATTTTGTAGCTTCATCTTGGGAGTTATGAAACGGTGGATTGCAAATCGTTAGCGAAAAACGATCTTCTGGAGTAATAATATTTTTGAAAATAAAACGAGACTCTATTTGGAGTTGCAAGCTTATTGCATCCATTAATCTTGGGTTTTCTTCAATGATTTTTTTACAGTTTTGAATGGCTTTTTCGTCGATTTCGGTACCAACGAACGACCAACCATAAACAGAATTCCCTAAAATTGGATAAATGCAATTGGCACCAACGCCTATGTCCAGCACTTGAACGTTTTCTCCTCTGGGAATAATTCCGTTGTTATTTGATGCTAATAAATCGGCAACATAATGAATATAATCGACGCGACCCGGAATAGGTGGGCAAAGATAATTATCCGGAATATTCCAATTATGAATGTCATAATCAGCAATTAATAATGCTTTATTGAGTGCTTTTACAGCTTCGGAATTACTGAAATCTACTGTTTGCTTCGCCTGTTCGCTGTCGCTCGAGCCGATATTGTGTTCATTGACCGCAACGAAGTTTTTGAGTTCAGGATTTTCTGTGATTAAATGCTCAAAATTATATCCTAATCGATGTTTGTTTCTAGGATGCAAATTGGTTTTTTCGATAATCGGGTTTGGTTTTAGTTTTTCCATTTCGGTGCAAAGATAGTTGTAAAAAATGGAATTTGGTTACAACTAATTCAATCCCAACATTCCATCAACAATAAATCACCGCCCTCGTGTTCTATGCATATCAATCCATCCGTTACAACATGATTACTGCTTCCGGTTCTGTAGCCAATGGTTAAAGTATCGTTTTTCAATGGATAAAACAGGTTTTTTGAATGTATTCCCGTCACGTTTCCAATGGGAATCAGTGAAATTGGTGTGTTTGCAGGATACCATTTCTCGAATTTTTTTGGAAGTAAAAATATTTTTGAATGATCGTCTAGTACTACAATTTTCAATAAATCCCTGTATCGAGTAATGTTTGTGATATTGGTAATGGTATGATCGGCGCGTTTTCCGGTTGCCCAAACCACGTTTGCGGCCGGAATTTTTCTTTCAATTAGATAATCGAAAGCTTTCTCTAAATCAGTTTTGTTTTGATCCGGAGTATAGACGATTTCCAATGGATATTGTTTTTCTTTAAAATAATTTGGGTCAAAACCTCGGTCGAAATCGCCGAGCAAAACATCGACTTTTATGCCTAATTCCAAAACCCGTTCCATTGCTGAGTCAAGCACGATTACCAGTGGCGACCATTCGAGTAATTGCCCCAATAATTCAATATTGCAGGAGGCGCCGTTGGCTATGATTAATGCAGGTTCTTGGTCGTCGCGGATGATGTGGTGTGAGGACATTTAATTTTTAGAATTAGAATTTTAGTTTAAAGATATGAAGTCTTAAACCATTGACAGAAATACTTCGCCAGTTCACTATAGCTCGGGTTTGAAATCTGCTCTGGATAGATTGGGATTGCAAACTAGACTCGTTTGAAATAGCTTTTTATTGTACAACGTAATTTTTAGTGTCGACTTCACTTAACGAGAAATAGCCCAAAGCATAATTGTTAAAATTAGTTATGTTTATTATGTTTCCCCTAACGGTTGCTGGTGGAGATTGAAATGGGCTACCATTTCTGGTTGCTGCGATGCTCATCAAAACCTTCATATAATTGTAATATGTTTTTGAAATTCCAAAATGGCTTATTTCGACTTTGTCTCCCGCTTTTAAATCCTTGTTTTGCGATATGCTGAAGAATTCATTTCCTTGAAAATACTTGTCTTCATCAGCATAATAATTCGATTTGACTTGATTTGAATAAAGGTGTTCGAACAAATAATAATTATCTTCATTAGCTGGATCATTGAAAAAAGCCTTGATTTCGATATTATTTCCGGTAAATCCCCCTTGATTGTTTTGAACAATTCGAGTAATTGGCGCCACTGATTTAAGGGTTTCGGCGGCGGTATAGGTTTGTCCATTGCTAATCACGGTCAAGATATATCTCTCGTTGATTATCGGGATAAAATTGCTAGAAATATATTCGCCCGATTTTGGTTTTTCAACGAAATTGAAAATCACATTGGAGCTATTCGTAATAAATACGGTTGCTCCCGAAACTACCGGAATCACATTGGCGTAAAAATCGGTGGTTGTGGTTAGCTTTATTGTTTGATTATTTCCAGGGGTGCCTTTTAGCCAGTTTATAGAGGCTTCTATGACCAGTTTTGGTGGTGCGGTGTTCAAATTTACCTTGATAACATCTTCGCAACCGTTGAAGAAAACAGCCATTAAAATTGCGAAAAATAGAGTTGCTTTTTTCATTTTCTTAAAATTTAAAATTATAACTCACAGCCGGAACTATCCCGAAAATCGAAGTCCTTACGGCCTCATTATTTCCGGTATCGATATTTTGCCTGAAATTAATGGAGGCGGCATTTTTTCGATTATAGAGATTATAAATACTGAAAACCCATTCGCTTTTCCAACTTATTTTGTCGTTTTTATGGGGTGTCAAAGTTGCCGAAACATCCAGATGATTGTAGGACGGCAGTCGGTTTTTGTTTCTCAATCCATAACTTGGTATGGCAATTCCCAAATATTCATATTGACCGTTTGGATATGTTACGGGTTGACCGGTTTGAAAGATGAAATTGGATCCAAAAGACCATTTTTTGTTTAAATTATAGGCGCTGGTGACGGCAACATTATGCGTTTTGTCATAAACGGAATTGTACCAATTTCCGTTGTTGATTCCGGGTTCACCGGCCGTTCTTCCTGGAGTTTGTTGTTCTGATTTTGACAAGGTATAGGAAACCCAACCAGTCAATTTTCCTTCATTTTTTCGAAGCATAATTTCGAGGCCATAAGATCGCATCTTGCCATTTAAAATAACTTGTTCGATGGCGTTATTGGCCACCAAGTTGGCTCCGTCAATGTAATCCAATCTGTTTTTTACTTCTTTATAATAGGTTTCTACTTCAAGCGAATACAAATTATCCTTGAAATTCCTGAAATATCCCAATGCCACTTGGTCGGCAATTTGCGGTTTGATATATCGGTCGCTTGGCGTCCAAACATCCAATGGTGTTGGAGAGGAAGTGTTCGATATCAATTGTAAATACTGTGCCATTCGATTGTAACTTGCCTTTAAAGACTGGTTTTTGTTGAGTTCGTATCCAACAGAAAACCGGGGTTCCAGATTATTGTAGCTTTGAATTATCTGATTTTGGCCGTAGTATTTGTTTCCAATAGGAGTTGCTTTTTCATAAATTTGCATTGTTGGATCGAAAATAACGGGATTGTTGTTGGCATAAATATTTTCGGTAGATTGGCCAAGACGGTTAAACAAACTGTACCTAAATCCGTAAGAAAGCGACAAATTTTTAGAAATATCTTGCTCCGCGCTGATATATAAAGCGGGTTCGAATGCGAATTTTTTGTCCAATTGTTGAAAATTGATACCTGAAGTCGAGTTTGAAGGATTTATGGTTCCGGGATTAAAGTCGTAATAAATGGCATTTACGCCGTAGTTCAATTTGAATTTATCGGAGATATAACTCTTGAAATCGTATTTAATATTGTAATTCTTGATGCCCGAATCCCATTTGAAACCCACAAAATCCAAGTTCAACCCATAATAATAATCACTGTAAATGAGTGACAGATTCGAAAACAATTTGTCAGAAAACAGATGATTCCATCTCAAATTCAAGGTCGAATTTCCATAGGTATTGGTGAAACTGTTATTCAAAGAAAATACATCACGTCCAAAATAGCCCGATAGATAAAGATTGTTGTTTGGTGTGAGTTTATAACTTATTTTCGTATTCAAATCATAAAAAAAGGCAGCGTCATTTTTCATTTTCTGTGAAAATTTCAAGAATAAATCGGCATAAGACCGTCGGGCAGCTATAAGGAAAGAGCCTTTGTCCTTGACTATTGGTCCTTCGACCAAGATTCTGCTGGAAATTAAACCAATTCCGCCATCGAAGTGAAATCCTTTGCTGCTACCATCTTTTTGGTAAACGTCTAAAACAGAAGAAGCTCTACCACCAAACCGCGCTGGAATTCCGCCTTTGTATAGTTTCAAATCTTTGATGGCATCAGGATTAAAGACCGAAAAGAGACCAAAAACATGTGAAGAATTAAAAATTGTTGCTTCGTCCAAAAGGATTAAATTTTGGTCGGCACCGCCACCACGAACATTGAAACCTGATGCTCCTTCACCGGCATTGGTAACCCCAGGGAGTAACAAAATAGATTTTAGAACGTCGACCTCACCTAGAACAACCGGCATTTTCTTGATGGTAGAAATGGAGAGTTTATTCACGCTCATTTCCGGTTTTCGAATCTCTGCGGCATTTTTGACATTAAGAATCACGACTTCCTGCAAATTTGTTTCGATACCAGTAAGTTTGAAATTATCTTTAGTGTTTTTGTTCAGGTTTACGGTTTCCTCAATGGTTTGATAACCCAGAGAGGTTATTCGAACTTTGTAAATTCCTTTTGGAAGCGTGAGGGAATAAAACCCATATTCATTTGTGGAAATTCCAGTTTTTAATTCAAGAATCGAAATGTTTACTCCAATCAGGGTTTCATTACTATTAGCATCGGTTATTGTTCCGCTTAGGGTGAATTTTTGTTGTGAAAAGGAAAGCCAATTGGATAATAAAATAAGAAATAAGGTGAAAATTTTCTTTGATATCATTGTTGAAATTTTGAGTTGCAAATTTCGATAATTTAATTTGAATGGAGAGTCAACAAGTGTTAAAGTGTTGAAATATACAAAAAAAGACGACTGTTTCCAGTCGCCCTTTATACTATAATAATGAAAACTTAGGCTAATTTAGCTTCCAAGTTTTCTTTAATTGCTGCCAAGAAAGCCTCGGTAGTCAAATAATCGTCTGCGGTCATACCTTCTGGTTTCACGAGAATGGCTAAATCTTTGGTCATTTTTCCGCTTTCAACCGTGTCGATACAAACTTGTTCCAAAGTATGGCAAAAATTAATTAATTTTTGATTTCCGTCTAATTTTCCTCTGTGTTCCAGACCCCTTGTCCAGGCAAAAATAGAAGCAATTGGGTTGGTTGAAGTAGCTTTTCCTTTTTGGTGCTCTCTAAAGTGACGTGTTACCGTTCCATGGGCCGCTTCGGCTTCTACGGTTTTTCCATCAGGTGTTACCAATACAGAAGTCATTAATCCCAAAGAACCAAATCCTTGCGCCACAGTATCAGACTGAACGTCTCCATCATAGTTTTTACAAGCCCAAACAAATCCGCCATTCCATTTCATACAAGACGCCACCATATCATCGATAAGTCTGTGTTCGTAAGTGATTCCAGCTTCAACAAATTGTGCTTTATAATGTCCTTGGTAAACTTCTTCAAAAATATCTTTAAAACGCCCATCATAAGCTTTCAAAATCGTGTTTTTTGTCGAAAGAAACAAAGGCCATTTTTTAGTCAGAGCCATTTGGAACGAAGAATGTGCAAATCCGTAAATACTTTCATCCGTGTTGTACATTGCCATTGCAACACCATCGCCTTTATAATCATAGACTTCCCAAGTTTTGGCTTCACCTTCTTCAGGAACGAAAGTCATTGTCAATTTTCCTTTTCCTTTGATAACTGTATCAGTTGCTTTGTATTGATCTCCAAAAGCGTGACGACCAATAACGATAGGTTTTGTCCAACCTTGAACGTATCTTGGAACGTTTTTCATAATTATTGGTTCGCGAAAAACGGTTCCGCCCACGATGTTTCGAATAGTTCCGTTTGGCGATTTCCACATTTTCGAAAGATTAAATTCTTTCACGCGATCTTCGTCAGGAGTAATGGTGGCACATTTTATGCCTACGTTGTATTTTTTTATGGCTTCCGCCGAATCAATCGTTATTTGGTCTTTCGTTGCTTCTCGACTTTCAATTCCTAAATCGTAATATTTGATATCTAATTCCAAGAAAGGAAGAATTAATTTTTCTTTGATAAAAGACCAAATAATTCGAGTCATTTCATCGCCATCCAATTCAACTACCGGATTGGCTACTTTAATTTTTGTCATAATGTATTGATGTAAATTTTATTTTTTTTATAATGTGCGCCGCAAAGGTAACAAAAGGTTATCGTAAAAGGTAATCCGTTTCCATTAAGTTTTTAATCAAATAAAATGAATTATGAAATTGATGCTTTTTGGTTTTATAAAAGAGAAAATAAAAAAGAGAGAGTTTTTTTTTGTCAAATTATGAATTATGGTGGCAAATTTTATAAAAAAAAAGTCCCGAAATTATCGGGACTTTATAATAAAGAGATGTTTGACTATCTTCTTTTATCTCTAATCTTGGCTTTTTTACCGGTAAGTTGTCTAAAGTAGAAAATTCTGGCTCTACGAACAGCACCTTTTTTGTTGATTTCAACTTTTTGCAAAGCTGGCAAGTTTACTGGGAAGATACGCTCTACTCCAATTGCACCTGACATTTTACGAATGGTAAAAGTTTCTGTGTTTCCAGAACCTCTTCTTTGAATAACAACACCTTTAAAAAACTGTGTTCTTGTTTTTTCACCCTCTTTAATTTCGTAATAAACCGTAATGGTATCACCGGCTCCGAAAACAGGAAAATCTTTTTTTGCAACTAATTCGTCTTTAACGAATTTCATTAAATCTGCCATTTTATTGTATAATTATGGTTTTAAATCGGAGCAACATTCACGGTTTTCGCCAGAGGTTGGTCTAATGTGGTCGCAAAAGTAAAAAATAATTATGAATTATGAATTATGAATTATGAATTATTTCTCTTCCAATAAATCAGGTCTTCGATTCTTGGTATGTTCATATGCCATATCTTCACGCCATTTGTCGATTTTGGCAAAATTTCCGCTGGTTAAAACTTCAGGTACTTTCCAGCCTTTGTAATCGGCAGGTCTCGTATATATTGGTCCGGACAATAAATTATCTTGAAAACTATCTGTCAAGGCTGAGGTTTCGTCACTTAAAACACCGGGAATTAACCTGATTAAAGTATCGCATAAAACCAATGCTCCTAATTCGCCACCGCTTAAGACATAATCCCCAATTGAGATTTCCTGGGTGATAAAATGGTCCCGAACCCGTTGATCGACCCCTTTATAATGACCACATAAAATAATGATATTTTCAACCATCGACATTGTGTTGGCCATTTTTTGGTTCAAGGTTTCTCCATCGGGTGACATATAAATGATTTCATCATAGGTTCTTTCGCTTTTCAAATGGGTGATGCAAGCATCAATGGGTTGGATATTCATTACCATTCCAGCACCTCCCCCAAAAGGATAATCATCTACGCTTTTCTGTTTATTGGTCGTATAATCTCTCAAATTATGAATATGAACTTCGACAATTCCTTTGTCGATGGCACGTTTCATCATCGAAGCCTCAAATGGACTTCGCAGTAATTCTGGGAGAACGGTAATAATATCAATGCGCATATTTTATTTTCTAGGTTGCAAAGATACAAAGTTTAATAGATTGAATAATTGTATAAATATATGAACCTACACAATTGCAATCAATAAAATATAAATCGAGTAAAAGAGGAATTTGAATTTTGAAGCTTCGAAAATTTTATTTGATAATACAGTTTAAAAGCTAAACATATTTACTGTTTTTATACTAATTTGAAGAGTTGTAAAGTAGGACTTTTATATTTTAGACAATGTTAGTAATTCTGAATTGTCGGGGGCTTTTTTAAGATTTTTTAATGCTTCGCTTATTTTTTTTTGAATTCTTGGTGTTTTTTCTTTAGCGGTAGTCAATCCGGGATGACTATAAAATGCAATAATGTCATTTTTTATAGATGAATTTAAATGATCAAATTTTTTCTTTTTTAGTCTTAATAATAATTTGCCATAACAATCATCGGCAAGACTATATTTTCCTGGTTCGGTCGCTTTTCCTGTGTCTAAATCTGTGTTTTTAAGAATGATTTTTCCTGCGGATAATTTTTTTAGATAATAGGTGTTGTAAACCATAACTGTATCAAAACTTTGCACAAATAGCTTTTCAGCCTCTTTTTCAGGTTTATTAAAATGAAGAACTTTTAAGGGACCAATTTTAGGTAAAATTTCTATAATTCTGGAAAATATTTGTGTAAAAGCAAAGGGTCTCCTATGTTTCTTTCCATCCTCCTGATAATAATTGGCTTTTATCATTCTATACCTAAAATTCTTTGCTGCTGCACTAAGTTTTATTTTATTAATTTCAGATTGTTTAATTATCCATGCATACTTTGTCGCTTCAGGAATTAGGTTTTTTACTGTCCACCTAAAGATTTCAACAGAGGCTGGGTAATCGCAGAAAACATCTTTAATATCCAGACCATATGTTTTCATAAAAGCTCTTTCTAAGACATTTCTTGATACTTTGAAACCAATGAAATTGTGATATGCCAATGAAGCATAATTCCCTCTCACTGTTTGTAAAACATCAAAACTGAATTCCATTCGAAGATGGGATGTGCAATCCTCGGCATAGGTAACTAAATCCCCGTATTTCTCTTTGTCTTTAGGATATGTTAGTGGTACGGCAATATTAGTTCCGAAAGAGTGTCCATAATTATCACCCACATAATGAGATAAAGCACCTATGGCAAAAGCGTACTCATTGACATCAATGGATTCCTCAAGTAATGCATTTACAAAATCGCCACTTCGCACATAGTGAACCAAGTCCGAAAATAACTTTGATCCAAAAGGGTAATAACCCATATCTTGAATTATAGCTCCGCCATATGCATAGGCATGGGCTTCCTGTAATTGTTTTTCTGTTGAATTGGGATATTTTAATTTGAGTAAGGGTAGAATTGATTTTTCCCAACTGGCATCAATAATGGCTTCATGGGTAAGTACTGAATAAGCAGCACAAGGCATAGTATAAAGAAGTCCTAAAGTTAGAGTTAAAAACAAAAAAATATTAAATCTAGCAGTTCTCATCCTTTGAAGCATTTGAATAATTTGTATAAATACATCAGTTAGGCAAAGTTGATGACAATATGTAGGATATAAGTTATACAATATTTGAAAAAAGTTGCATAATTCACTCTTAAATTCAAGGTCTATAAGATATACTTTAATGGTATTATAGATGTAAAATATTCAGATACATTTTTGATTAAATCGCTTATTTTCATTAACTTAGTGTTTTAACATATTGAGTTTTGAAATATGGTTTTTAAATGTAAGCCTATTAATTTAGTCTATTTTTAAAATTTAATTCCTAAAATTAATTTAAAAAAAAACATATTAGATCATGAAAACAGTAAAAAAATATTTGTCATTTTTCGGATTTTCATTTCTTTTGTTAGTGTATATAGATTCATTAAGCCAATCCAAAAGTGATTTAATTAAAGAATATAAGAATGCCAAGGAAAATGTTACAAAAATCTCTCAGTTCAATAGTGACATTCAGAAAGACCTCTATCAATCGATGGATTTAATTCCAAGGATAGTTTGGGGAAAATTAGAAAGAAAATTTATTGCTAAAAAAAAATGTACTCTTAATGGCAAACCTTATTTAATTAGATTTTATGACTATGATGGTGATGGGCTTGCTGATCAGTTTGCATTTCAAACATTGGAAGGAAAGGATTTGAAAGATGATTTCGGATTTATGTATGATACGAATAAAGATGGTAAAACAGATTATATCATATTCAATGGAGGGTTAATGATGGGTATCAATAACGATTTTTATTATTTTTTTTATCACTGGATCGATACAGATTTTGATGGGAAAATAGATGTTATTGCATCCAATGTTTTCATATTTCCAGGGGATTCCCTTCCGGATCCCAAAATAATTCTCTGGGTATTGGATACAGATAAGGATGATAAACCTGATTCTGTTGATTGTTTAAATATTCAGAATGGGAATAAAAATTCCTTAAAAGCTTCTGATGGGATTTGGACTTATAATACAATATTTGGCCCTTATGTAGTCAACTCCAATGATGAAAATTATTTCAAAAAATATACTGAATATTTGAAAGCTTTAAATGAAGAATAATTTAGCGTATATTCCGTTTTCCATTTTTATTGT
>CAIOTL010000090.1 GCA_903861155.1 uncultured Bacteroidota bacterium | reverse complement strand
GAAACATCTTGATTGGCATTTTTAGTGGAGTTTTTACACATCTTCTCTCATTACGCAGATACCAAAACACATTGCTATTGCAGACTATTCTTCCTATATTTTAATAAATGACATATTATTCGTTTCGATTTCTGGAATACTTCTTAAGTATGTTTTATATAAAAACGACATCAAAAATTCTTCTGTTTTTAAGAAATTAAAAAAATCAAATGATGAAATCAAGGAGTCTAATGAAAGATACGATATTGTAGCAAAAGCAACAAGTGACACCATTTGGGATTGGAAAATTGAAGAAGACAGATTACTCTGGAATAAAGGAATTGAAGGAGTTTTTGGATATAAACAAGACGAGGTAGGAAAAAGTTCAAAATGGTGGTTTGAGAATATTCATCCAGAGGACAGTATTAAAATGTCTATTAAATTATATTCCTTCATAGAACAAAAAACCGAAAAGTGGCAAGATCAATATCGATTTAAATGTTCTGATGGTTCCTATAAATATGTTTTAGATAGAGGGTTTATTTTAAAAGACGAAGAAGGCAAAGTAGTGAGAATGATTGGAGCAATCCAGGATATAACCAAGCAAAAAGAGGAAGAACAACGATTAAAATTACTGGAAACTGTAATTACACAAACAAAAGATTCTATAATCATTACCAAAGCAGATTTTAATGACGAGGAAATTCCTAAAATTATTTATGTAAATCCCGCTTTTTCAATTATGTCAGGTTACAGTTCAGAGGAAATTATTGGAAAATCTTCAGAACTTTTTATGGGTCAAAATTCGGATAATCAAGAATATGAAAAATTGATTAATGCCATAAAAAACAAAGAGGAATGCCAGGTAGAAACTATCAGCTATACAAAAAATAAAGAGGAATATTGGGTGAGTTTCTCTATGCTCCCAGTAAACAATTCAGATGGAGAACTTTCACATTGGGTTTCGATACAAAGGGATATTACCGAGGAGAAAAAACAGGAAATTGAAAAAGAACAACTTATCCGGGAATTGACCCAAAACAATAAAGATTTACAACAGTTTTCTTATATAACTTCTCATAATCTTAGAGCTCCATTATCGAACTTAACCGGTTTATTGAGTTTGATTGAAGATATCCCTATTGATAATCCCGAATTAAAGGCGATTTTGGACGGATTCAACAAATCGACTAATCTTTTAAATGAAACCATAAGTGATCTAGTAAAAGTAATTGTAATAAAAGAAAATCCATCGATTCAAAAAGAAGATGTTCAACTAAAAGAGGTATTCGAAAATGTTTTTAGCCAACTAAATTTTCTAATTGGTTTACACAAACCCATAATAAAAATTGATTTTAAAAAAGTAAATTTTTTAAATACAAACAAAGCTTATCTGGAAAGCATTCTACTAAATTTATTGACTAATGCTATAAAATACAAATCAGAAAATCATCAATCAAAAATATCTATATCAGCGAATAAAGTAGATAATGACGTCATTATGATTTTTAAGGACAATGGGATAGGAATAGACTTATTAAGAAATAAAGATAAAGTTTTTGGCCTTTATCAACGATTTCATGACTATCCTGACAGCAAAGGATTGGGTTTATATCTCGTGAAATCTCAAATAGAAACAATGGGAGGAACTATTAGCATAGAAAGTGAAGTCAACATTGGAACCACATTTACATTAACGTTTAAAAACAAATAAAAAATGCTAGACACCGTTTTATGTATTGACGACGATCCCATTACCTTAATGCTTTGCAAAATGGTAATCTCAAAAGTGTCGTTTTCAAATGAGATAGCTACCGCCAAAAATGGAGAAGAAGCCCTTAACTACTTCAGTGCGCTCAAAAACACAAACGCCAATGACGAATCAAAAAATCTACCTCAATTAATCTTTTTGGATCTAAATATGCCTATAATGGGAGGTTGGCAATTTTTGGAAAACTTTAGTTCTCCCGACTATTCGGACTACAATCATATAAAAACTATCATTCTTTCTTCGACTATTGACCCTGAAGATTTAGAAAAATCTAAAAAATATCCTATGGTGATAGATTTCTTGTCAAAACCCATTTCTAAAGAAATGCTTGAATATGTGAAAACAAAATTCTACAATATTCCATAAAAAAAAGCCCTCAAAAAGAGGGCTTTAATAGTATAAATAAATAGCATTTATTACAATTTAGCAACGTGTTTCGTTAACTTAGATTTCAAATTAGAGGCTTTGTTATCATGAATGATATTCTTTTTAGCCAATTTATCAATCATAGAAATTACACTTGACAATTTAGAGGCAGCATCATCTTTATCAGTTGCTATTCTTAATGCTTTAATTGCATTACGAGTAGTTTTATGTTGATATCTGTTTAGAACTCTTCTTTTTTCGTTACTTCTAATTCTCTTTAAAGCTGACTTGTGATTTGCCATTTTCTTAAATGATTTTTCTTTATTAATTTTTTTTGTAGTCCCTAGGGGAATCGAACCCCTCTTACCAGGATGAAAACCTGGCGTCCTAACCGATAGACGAAGGGACCATGCTTCTCTAATGCGGATGCAAAAATACAACTATTTTTTAGACGTGCAATAGTAGGCGCAAAAAAAATATTTTTTTTTTAATATGCCTTCGCAAATAAAACTCTCCCAACAGAAGAATTCCCAGTGAAAATACAGCTTCCAGCCTGCTCAACTCTATTTAAAGGGATGCATCGAATGGTCGCTTTTGTCAAATTCTTGATTTTCTCTTCTGTATCAGCAGTACCATCCCAATGAGCGGATACAAAGCCTCCTTTGCCTTCTAAAACCGACACAAACTCCTCATAACTATTCACTTCCGTGATATGAGTATCCCTATAATCTGAAGCTTTTTTGAATAAATCGATTTGAATTTGTTCCAAAAGCTTTTGGATATAAATTGCAATTCCATCCTTGTTTATCGTCTCTTTCGACAAATTATCCCGTCTTGCTATCTCGAAAGTCCCATTTTCCAAATCTTTTGGACCAACAGCAATTCGAACAGGAACTCCTTTTAATTCCCATTCGGCAAACTTGAATCCTGGCTTTTGGGTAGTTCTGTCGTCATATTTTACCGCAATCTTTAATTCCTTTAATTGTGAGATTAAAATAGTTACCGCTGAAGTAATTTCATCCAATTGCTCCTCTGTTTTATAAATAGGAACAATAACCACTTGTATTGGTGCTAAATTTGGAGGTAAAACCAATCCTTTATCGTCAGAATGCGTCATTACCAGGGCACCCATCAATCTTGTAGAAACCCCCCAAGAAGTCCCCCAAACATGTTCCTGTTTCCCTTCGGCATTTGCGAATTTCACGTCAAAAGCTTTGGCAAAATTCTGTCCTAAGAAATGGGAAGTTCCTGCTTGCAACGCTTTTCCATCTTGCATTAACGCTTCGATGCAATAGGTTTCTTCAGCTCCAGCGAAACGTTCGGTTTCAGTTTTAATTCCTTTTATAACTGGAATTGCCATAAAATTCTCGGCAAACTCGGCATATACATTCATCATTCTCTCGGATTCCTCGATTGCTTCGCTTCTTGTTGCGTGGGCCGTATGGCCTTCTTGCCACAAAAACTCGGCTGTTCTCAAGAATAATCGGGTTCTCATTTCCCATCGTACCACATTTGCCCATTGATTTATTAATAAAGGTAAGTCTCTATAGGATTGAACCCATCCTTTATAAGTTGACCAAATTATCGCTTCGCTCGTAGGACGTACAATTAGTTCTTCTTCCAATTTTGCATTGGGATCTACCATTAATTTTCCTGGATTATCAGGATCATTTTTTAATCTATAATGGGTCACGATGGCACATTCTTTGGCAAAACCTTCCGCATTTTTTTCTTCAGCCTCAAACATACTTTTGGGAACAAATAAAGGAAAATAGGCATTTTGATGTCCTGTTTCTTTGAACATTCTATCAAGCTCAGCCTGCATTTTTTCCCAAATTGCATAGCCATAAGGTTTGATAACCATACAGCCTCTAACTCCTGAATTTTCGGCCAAATCGGCTTTGACGACCAGCTCATTATACCATTTTGAATAATCGTCTGCTCGTGTAGTAAGGTTCTTGCTCATATCGAATAGTTTGGCACAAATTTTGTTTTAATAATTTTAACTAAATAGTTCGACAAAACTAACTATTTTTGTAATGTGCAACAATAAAAACATCTACAGATATGAAAACTAATATTTTTAACCCCAAAAATACTTCGGTATATTCTCTAATAATCATTTCAGGTTTGCTTTTAGTATCTTGTGGCTCTTATCAAAACAGTTCTTATTATGATAGAGATGGAGTTTATGGAAATACCGATATAAGGAACTCCCAAAGAGTAACCCAGGATAACTCTAGTAATCATTATAAAGATTATTTTAGTTCTTTACAAAATAACAATATTCAGAACGATACTTTTACTGACGTAAATAATTATAGTGATTATAATTCTGTAAACGATACCATTCAAAGCTCCAATCAAGATTATCCTGATTGGGGAAATAACCTCGAAAAAACTTCGGTAAACGTTTATACTAGTCCGTGGAATGTGTCAATGGGATATGGTTTTGGCTATCCTTATTACGGTTATGGATACGGTTATCCATATTACGGATACGGCTGGGGTTTTGGTTTTGGTTTTGGCTGGAGTTATCCATATTACGGTTATGGATACGGTTATCCAAGTTATGGTCATTCTGGCTATTATGGCAATAATTATTCTTATAATCCAAGCCGAAGAGGTTCTTCCTATTCAACTCTAACAAATGGATATAGATATTCCCAAAGTCAAGCCAAGATTGGGGTCGCAACAAATAATTCTAATTATAGAACTTCTGCTTCTACTCCTACTTCTAATACTTCCAGAAACAGTTCGACATATTATAGAAGTAGCCCAACTACATCTAGAGGTAATTACATTATTAATAATGCTGCTAGAAACAGCGCATTGCTTAATAGACGAAGTTATCAAACTCAAAATACTAGTACTAATAATTACCGTCAAAGTTATACTCCAAATAATAATTCAAGAAATTCAGGCTCAAATAATAGTGGTCAAGGGGGTAGATCATCCGGTGGTGGTTCCAATGGCGGAGGTGGCGGAAGATCATCTGGTGGCGGGGGAAGAAGATAATCATTTATTCCATTTTATAAAACAAAAAAATAAACCCTTTTACTCGACATAAAATGAAAAAATACCTATTCCTATTGTTTGCAGGCTTCACCTTTGGCGTGGCGCAATCACAAGAAATCACCGATGCAGTACGTTATGCACAGGAAAACATAACAGGAACTGCTCGTTTTAGAGCTATGAGCGGTGCTTTTGGAGCATTGGGAGGAGATTTGTCTTCCATAAATATAAATCCTGCAGGTTCGGCTATTTTTAACAATAATCAAGTTGCAGCAACCTTTAGCAATTATAACACGAAAAATAACTCCAATTATTTTGGAACTAACACCACAGAAAAAGACAATTCATTCGATTTGAATCAGGCTGGAGGCGTTTTTGTTTTTAAAGACCCGAATAATGGATGGAAAAAAATTTCGGTGGAGATAAACTATGAAAACACAACTAATTTCAGCAATTCTATTTTTTCAGCCGGAACCAATCCTACCAATTCTGTTGCCAATTATTTTTTAAGTTATGCTAATGGAGTGCCATTAAATGTTTTGAATAACTCAACCTATAGCCAATTAGACCACGGATCACAACAGGCTTTTTTGGGTTATCAAGCTTATGCCATAAATCCTGTTGATGCCAATAACCCGAATAATACACTATATACGCCAAATGCTCCTGCTGGCGGAAATTATTACCAAGAAAACTCAATCAGTAGCACAGGCTATAACGGAAAGTTATCTTTTAATGCTGCAACCTCATACAAGGACAAATTATATTTAGGTATCAATTTGAATTCGCATTTTACTGATTTTAAACAATCTTCAAATTTTTATGAAGACAACAACAATCCTTTAACTGCCAATTACACCATAAGCAGATTGCGTTTTAATAATGATTTATACACTCACGGAACCGGATTTTCATTTCAATTGGGAGCCATCGCTAAAGTAACCAATGAAATGCGTTTAGGACTGGCTTATGAATCCCCAATCTGGTATAATTTAAGCGATGAATTAACACAAAAACTTGTTGCAGTTAGAAGTAATACCAGCGGAGAATTAACCCCAGATGTTGTAGATCCCCAAATCCCCAATTATTACCCCCCTTATAAATTGCAAACACCCGGCAAGTATACCGGAAGTTTCGCCTACATTTTTGGAAAATCTGGTTTAATAAGTATTGACTACGCCCTGAAAGATTACAGCAACACAAAATTCCAACCTACAAACGACACCTACTTTATTAGCGTGAATAACACCATGACCAACATTCTCACTAACACAGGCGAATTGCGACTAGGTGGCGAGTATAATATTAAGCAATGGAGTTTACGCGGAGGGTATCGTTTTGAACAAAGTCCGTACAAAGACAAAAATATTATGGCCGATTTAACCGGATATTCTGGAGGTTTAGGATACAGTTTTGGAGCAACTAAACTGGATTTTGCCTATTCTTACGCACAAAGAAATACGCAACAAGGATTTTTTAGCCAAGGACTTACTGATCCTGCCAGCATCAATACCAAAAATAATAATGTTTCGGTGACTTTGTTGTTTGAGTTGTAATTCAATCAAAAAAAAGTCTTTAAAAAAGTTAATAGAAAGCCATTTCAACATTTGAAGTGGCTTTCTATTTTATTTATAAAGTGAATTAAAAATACAAAAGTTTATAAAATAGCCCCAATAGAAATGGAAATCCTTTTTTGTTTTAATGAAAAGTCCTTCGACTGCAATCAGGGTGACAAAACAAGAAAGATTGCATTGTATAGCGGGACCAAAAGTGCATAAACAAACAAAGATTTATGCTCCTTAAAATAAAAATCGTAATTTTGCCAACTTCCCAATTTATAAGGATTTTAAATTTATGAGAACCAAGTCTTTAAAAAAGAATAAAATCAACGTGATCACTCTTGGGTGTTCTAAAAATGTGTATGACAGCGAAGTGCTCATGGGCCAACTAAAAGCCAGTGGAAAAGATGTCGTGCACGAGCAAGAAGGAAACATTGTTGTCATTAATACCTGCGGATTCATTGACAATGCCAAGCAAGAATCGATAAATATGATTCTGGAATATGCTGACAAAAAAGAACGTGGTTTGGTCGATAAAGTATTCGTTACCGGATGTTTATCCGAAAGATATCGTCCTGATTTAGAAAAAGAAATTCCGAATGTGGACCAATTCTTTGGAACTACCGAATTACCGGCTTTATTGAAAGCTTTGGGCGCCGATTACAAACACGAATTACTGGGAGAACGCTTGACCACGACTCCAAAAAACTATGCTTATTTGAAAATTGCCGAAGGTTGCGACCGCCCATGCAGTTTCTGTGCCATTCCACTAATGCGTGGCAAACACGTCTCTCAAACCATTGAAAAACTAGTAAAAGAATCTGAAGGTTTGGCTAAAAATGGAGTGAAAGAATTGATTTTAATTGCGCAGGATTTGACGTATTATGGATTGGATATTTACAAAAAACGAAATCTTGGCGAATTATTGGAAGCTTTGGTAAAGGTGGAAGGAATCGAATGGATTCGTTTGCATTACGCCTTCCCTACCGGTTTTCCAATGGATGTTTTAGAAATTATGAAGCGGGAACCGAAGATATGTAATTACATTGATATTCCGTTGCAACACATTTCGGATTCGATTTTGAAATCGATGAAACGGGGAACCACGAAGGAAAAAACAACCAAATTATTGCAAGAATTCCGAGCGGCTGTTCCCGGAATGACCATCAGAACAACTCTGATTGTGGGTTACCCAGGCGAGACTCAGGAAGATTTCGAAATTTTGAGAGACTGGGTTCAGGAAATGAAGTTCGAACGCTTAGGCTGTTTTACCTATTCGCACGAAGAAAATACAGGCGCTTTTACCTTAGTTGATGATGTTCCCGAAGAAGTGAAACAAAATCGTGCCAACGAAATTATGGAACTCCAATCGCAGATTTCCTGGGATTTAAACCAAGACAAAATTGGCAAAACCTTCCGTTGCATCATCGACAGAAAAGAAGGCGAGCATTTTGTGGGAAGAACAGAATTCGACAGTCCTGATGTTGACAACGAAGTACTTATTGATGCTTCAAAACATTATGTGAAAACTGGTGAATTTATAATGGTAAAAATTACCGATGCAACGGAATTTGATTTATATGCAGAACCTGTCTAAATTTACACTATATAATTCCCGATAATCAACATTTTAAAATACTAAACATGAAAACAATACAAACAATAGTAATGAGTTCATTTTTGCTTCTATCAATTAATTCTATTTCTGCCCAATATGGTGGTGGGGGCTATGGAGGAGGAATGAATGGAGGAATGGGAGGCGGAATGAACGGTGGAAGAAATGGAGGAGGCATGAACCGAAGTATGAATCAAGAAAATCATCCGGAAAAACCAAAAGAAATACCTGTAGAAGTAACTATTTCTAAAATAATGGAAAAGATGACCCCCGCAATTAAACTTGATGAACTTCAAGTAATTGCCATATCAAATGTATTGAAAGAAAGTATGGATACACAAGGAAGAATACTAAAACAGGAGACATCTCAAGACGAGCAAATTAAAAATTTTAAAATACTTTCCGAAACTACCGATAGAAAGATAATGGAATTTTTAAATGCGGATCAAAAACCAAAATATATTACTTTTAAAGAAGATCAAAAGAGCCAAAAACAATCTAGTACTGGAGGAAAGCATAAAAAAGAAAGAACTGAAACCAAATAGAATGATATATCCAATAAATAAATATTACTATTATTTCCTTTTGGTAGTCATTATAACTTCTTGTTCTACAAATCCCTATAAAAAAAGCGAGAAAGTATACAACTACAAATTAAATGATTTAAAACAAACTATTTCAAAAAAAGAAGCAGTGCCCCTGCAAAACATAGCTATTCCAGAAAAGAGTATGGATACTTTGTATCTAAAACAATTGCTTACATTTAAGGATTCTATTTCAAAAATGGGAGCCGAGCCTTTGCAAAATGGCATTACTTCAGAATGGGTTGGTACTGTAAATTTCAATCTCAGAAAACCTAATTTTATCATCATTCATCATACTGCTCAGGATTCCTTGAAACAAACCCTGAAAACATTTACTTTATCACGAACCCAGGTAAGTGCACATTATGTAATTGCCCAGGATGGCAGAGTTGTCCATATGTTGAACGATTATCTTCGGGCTTGGCATGCGGGAAATGCGTCTTGGGGAAGAAATACCGACATCAATTCGGCTTCAATTGGGATTGAATTGGATAATAATGGAAAGCAAGAATTTTCAGAATTACAAATCAAAAGCTTGTTGGCTCTTTTGACAAAATTAAAAAAAGACTATAACATTCCTACTCAAAACATCATTGGACATTCGGATATTGCGCCAACAAGAAAACAAGATCCAAGCGCGTTTTTTCCTTGGAAAACATTGGCCAGCATGGGATTTGGGATTTGGCCAGATGAATTGCTTGAAACTGCTCCAGCGAACTTCAATACAGAACAAGCCCTACGAATTATTGGCTATAATACCCAAAATCTTCCAGCAGCCATTTCAGCATTTAAGCTTCATTATATTCAAATAGAAGTTGATCCTATTTTAGATGCAAAAACGATAAATACCATTTATAATATTTATAAAAAGCAATAAACTAAAAAATTAATATTTCGATTAACTTACTTAAAGACCAATGTTAAGTCTAATAAATTCAAACATGGTCTCATTTTTAATTACTGCGATACTTTAGAGTAAAACAACAAAATGAAAAGTATCTAAAAACAAGCACACCACTACCCTCTATAACGCTATATAATATTAATTTTTTGAATCGTTAAATATTCGAATTCAAGAGTGAAATTCAATCCCATTAACATTTAACTTTTAGTTATTTATTAAGCAATTAGGTCAATTAATATTTTAAATAATTATACCATCTGCTTTTGATTTTAGTAAAATAAAAAACACGCTATTTACCAATAATTACAGAACATTTATACTGTTTCCAATAAGTTTAAAGCCCATAATTCAAAATGCTTTCCATTTTATAGCAATTTCATCTTGATTACAAAAAAGTAGGCGAAAAAAAAGTCCCGCAAAATTGCGGGACTCTTCAATTAAATAATATTTGTTCTTAGAAACCGTAAATTGCAGCTAAAGAAAATTGAGAGGCTGATTTAGTAGGTGCTAAATTAGATCCAACAAACATTGTTTTATTAGAATTTGTATCCATTCTAAACTCAGGAATAAAAGTCAATCCACCTGATTTTAAATTAGCAGTTAGCGTTAAAGCATCCACTGATTTATCTCCAGAACCTTGTTTGTAGTTAAAAGACTCTGCTCGTAATCCTAAAGCAAAGTTATCTTCTATTGCATAAGATGGGTATAATGCAATACCTGAATAACCTACTTTACCAGTATTTGAATAATCAGCAGCATTAAGTCCTAATTTAAACTTAGGCGTTATTTGATAAGAAGCTGTCAAATCAAATATTGAACCACTTACAGAACCATCTAAATAGTTTAAATAAGCAGTTATCTCTTTAACTGGAACCAAAGTTAATTGAGCACCAACTGCATTCAAACCAAATTTAGGATTTGCTTGGTAAGCATTCCAAGTATCATTAAAAGCACCCACCATCAAACTAACCTTGCTTGAAAAAGCATAAGTACCTTTAATTCCGGCATTTTGAAATGGACCATTAGTGAATAAATAAGAGGTTGAATAGTTGAAATTTCCTAAAGGAGAAATTACTTCATAACCAATAAATGTTGCCATGAAACCAGCTGTTAAGGTAAATTTATCAGAAGCAGCATAATTCACATATAAATTTTGGATATGAAAAGATTGAGAATTACTACCAGAATTTAGAATAGATTGTCCTTCCCCTCTTGGTCCAAAAGAAAGTTCTCCTACAAATGATGTTTTACCAGTTGTTTTTTTCAAGGCAATATCAATCATTCCTAAAGAAACTGAATTTTGATCTGTTGCAAAACTAGTTGGAATATTTGCTGTTTTAGCAAAATCATATTTGTAGTACGTGTCTACAGATCCAGATATTTCCATTGGTTTATCTGCTGCTGGTTTGTCTTGAGCGAATGTTAAGCTACTTGTTAGTGCTAATGTTAAAATAAAAATTACTTTTTTCATGTTTAATTGTTTTTTTTTAGTTAATGTTTGGTTTTTAATTTTATCATTACTTCCTCTAATTTTTTAGCTAAACAAACTAGATTTCAAATGATTTTTGTCGAGAAATTTCTTTTTCTTGAGACAAATTTATCACCTTTTTTTATTCCTAAAAAAATAAAAACTCATTTTTCGAACAGAATTATCAAATCAAAAATATCATTAAAAAAAATTACAATATCTGTATTTAAAATTGACTATATTACAATATCAACAATTAACTTTTTACAAATACCCCTTATTATTTTATTAAAAATAG
>CAIOTL010000089.1 GCA_903861155.1 uncultured Bacteroidota bacterium | reverse complement strand
CATATATTTGCACTCTAATTAAAAACATATTCATTATGAAAAAAGAAATTATTATTGCAGGTGGTTTTTTATCGGCAGATGCTGATAACGATATTGAAACAATGGTTGAACTTATCAAAAATAGTCCTGACCAAAATCAATTAATTGATTATGTTGATGGTGTGGATGTTTGGGAGAAGGTTGAATTTGAATTTACCTGTAAAGAATTTATTAAATTAATATCTAAATAAAACAAGATGAGCAAAAAAATTGTTAGTGTACAAGTAACTCGTTATTATAGCAAAACGAGTATAGTTGATATTGAAGTTGATACAACTTTGGTTGGTGAAGAATTGGTTAATTATTTAACCTATGATGAAGAGGTTAATGCTTTGTTAGAAAATGCGTTGGGTGATGCTTCATTGGTTGGTGATGACACAAGTTATGAATGGCAAGACCCGACTGATAAGAATGGTGGAACACTCTAAATAAAACAAGATGAGCAGTATCAAAGAAAATAGATGGGATTGTACCGAGTGTGGTACGAACCAAGGTAGAAACGATATGTGGCATGAAGGAGACATTTGTGGTGATTGTTATGACCAAGCTGAAAACACAAAAAAGAAAGATGAGATTGAATCTTTGCTTATTGATATTTTTGACAGGATTGGAATTGAAACGCCAAGCAACCTAGAGGATATAACTCAATTTGTATTTGAAGACGTTTGTGATACAGCTGACAAAGATAACTGGAATGATGATGACGTTGCAATTGGGTTTAGACGTTGGATTGAATCACATGACCAGAACCCAGCTTAAATAAAACAACATGAGGAAAGATAATAGATGTAAGCTTACACCTGAACAAAAAAAAGAAATACTGGCAACGCCATTGAAACCAGGTAGATTTAACGGGATGACCGAGATAGCCAAAAAGTATGGTGTATCCAAAAGAACAATTCAATTTATTTTTGCACCTGATAAGTTGGTGAAAAACAGGGAGTTAGCAAAAAAAAGAAAAAAAAATGAAGAAATGTTTGGTAAATTATAATGTTCGCCTTATCTTTGTACAGAATTTAAAAATTAATCTTTATGAGCAAATTTAAAACAGTTGAAGAAGCAAAAGCTTTCTTAACAGAAAATGGTTTTTACACAGGCAATCTTTGGTGCGTTGAAGACGTACAAAACAATTATGAATGTGATGAAGACCAAGCACAGGAAATACTTGACCAAGCATTGACCAATGAAGCTACAATGGAGCAAATTTGGTTTGCTATTCATCATCACGCAGAAAACGAGGGTTTAATCAAAAAAGAAAACTAAAATGAAAAAGAAATTATTTTACGTTGTAGATTTAGAACTACAACACGTTGACGGAGAAATTGAAGAAACAACAGGTAACAAAACCGTTAGGGTTTACGACATGGAAAACAATGTACCAGTTATTTTCTGTACATTAGATTTGGTTAATACTCAAAGTTCCGAAGAGGAAATTCAAGAGTATCTTGATGACAATGGATATGGAGACGAAATGTTTGAATTTGTTGAACTTTAAATAAAACAATATGGACAAGCAAGAAGTAATAGAAAAGATACAAGCAGTACTTGTAAATTGGGGAGAGTTTAGCATTGGTGAAGTTGACGGGGAGGATTGTAGTCCGTGTGTTGCTTCACATGGAAACATAGTTGATTTGGCAGAATATTTCAATAATACAGGAGTTACAGTTGAAGTATATCAACCTAGCAGTCATAGTAGCGACCCGATTGATACATACGATTTGGATTATGATGAATTGGAGTTGGATATATTGGAGGAAATCCTTATGATAGCTGAACGTTATGATGTACAACAACAGGATTTATTTGATTCATGTAAAGGCGAAAATTTTTAATTATGGCAAATATGACAAGTGAGGAATTACAAATATTCCGAATTCAAAATGAAATCCGCAGTCTTAAAATGAAAATAAAAAACCTAGATGAGGTTGATATTCGTGGACGACTTGACAGGTTAAAGAAAACCAATGTTGGCATGGCTGATGAGCTGGAGAACCAATATATGCAGGTATTAAACAGACGCAATGATGACCAGTATCTAACGGCTAAAAAAGAACATAAAAAAAAGATACTAAAAAATTAGGTAGAACCAAATGTTCGCTTTATCTTTGTCAAGAATTTAAAACCTATTCATTATGATAACAAGAATTGATGTAATCGAAGTAGCCAATCAAATTGGTAAATCACTAACAGAAAGTGATATTGATGAAGTATTGGCACAATACCCAAATGAGCAAGACAACGACCCAACGGCAACGTGGAATTTGGTTGTAGAGAATTGTATTTATAACGTAGAAAACGAAAAAGACAATGAGTAAAAAAGACAAAAAAGCTATTAAGCAAAAGTATTCAGAGATAGCAGTAAAAATGAAAATGCTACAAATGACTAACAACTCAATTCAAGAGGGCATTATAAAATTGATGCAGGGCAAGGAGGAGTTTACGGATACAACACCCAATGAAGACGTTATTTATTCAGGTACCGTATTTCAAACTATTTTAGAAGAAGAAACTGACGTTAATGGTAAGGTAATGTTATCTGAAAAGATACTCGTACAATTAACGGAATTAATAATATTATGTGAGAAGTATTGTTACATAATGATAATTGATAACCCAATAGTATAATGATTGGTAGAGCTTAATTCACTCTACGACATAGATGGGGCTTAACCGCCCCTATATGTACACAATTGTGTATATACTTTTACCCACAACCTTAAATAAAATAATATGGATAAAGATTTTATTCAAAAAGCAAGGTGTACTTAATAGTGACAGCAATAGACTAACAGCAACATCAAGAGATTTGTTAGAGGTATGTGTTGAAACATTATCTATTGAATTTGAAACTCGTGTGTACGTTATTAATACCAATGATGAACGTGTTGATGATGTTGATGTGCAGGAATTAACCAATGATGAATTTATGTTTGAAGCTGAAGAGCAAGGGCGTGTTTATACACTGGACGGATTCACCAAAGCTTTTAATTCAGAAGAGGTAAACACTTCTACTGATGTGATTCGATTTATCGAAGTTCCAGTCTCACACTAAAAGCTGACAAAGGTAATATAAAAAAAATTAAAATGCGAGTAAAAATACTTGCATTTTTTTTTGGTATATTAAAATGTTCGCCTTATCTTTGTATCGAATTAAAAACTTAACATTATGTACCAACACAAAATTCAAGCAATCCGTCAAGCTGATAAACTTATCGCAAAGCTACAAGACAAAATTAATCGCAACCCAAGCCTATTCAAAGAGAACTACGGACAAAAAGAAATCCGAGAATTTAAAGACAAGTTAGGTGAACTACATTACGTTGATAAATGCGATGTAATGGATAAATTTCAAGTAGTAGCAACAATGACCCCTCAAATAAAATAATATGATAAAATTATTATTTTTAAATACGTTAGAGGATGGAACAAAAAGATACCAATCTCAACTATATTTAGGTAAAAATACTGCTGATTTTATTATGAAAACTGATGGTATTATGCGTTTTTTCAGTAATGGTGATAAAGGTTTTGATTTTTATGAATTTAATGAACCTTATGAAATCGTTTCAGATATTAGTCAAATGAAAACTCAAACAATCTAAATAAAACAATATGAAGACATTAAAACAAGAATTTCAATATTTAGTTATTGGTATTTTAAGTGTTATTGGTTTGATAACTATTATTTATCAAGGTTATGAAAAAATTAAAAATTTTTCGGAAAACTATATAACACAAAAAGTTGAAATGGTTACTGATAACCAAAAATACCAACTTATTATGGATTGGGAACTTTCTCATGGGTTAGATGTTTTAATCGATAAACCATTAGCTAAAAATCCTTATGCTGGTAAAGGTTATTTATATAAGCTGACAACCAAAGTAAACGATGTATCAACTATTGATTATGGTACGGAAGCTGAAATATGTAAATTGAAGTGCATTCGCTATTCCAAAGCTAAAGCTGATATTTTGGTATTGGAACGTTTAAATAAACAAACTTGTAAATAAAACAATATGGAAACATTAAGACAAGAATTTGATGCATTGGAAAATAAAATAGCTAAACAATTTTCAATACTTATCGAAGGTAAAGATGAAATCAATATCTATGATGAGTTTGATATTCAGAATGGGGATTTGCCTGATGACTATTTTGAATATCGAAATGAGATAACTGGCAACGTTATTGAGATACATATCCTTAGGATAACACCAAACGGAATTCACGCTATTGAAGCACAAAACAATACCAAGAAACATGATATTAAGTTTAGTGATTTGGCAACAACTTATGATAGAATTAGTCTATGTGAGTTGATTGAAGCCAAGAGCAAATTTTAACAAAATTTTAACACTATCCCATTTGCAAGAGTGGGATTTTGTTTTTATATTTGTATCGAATTAAAAACATAACATTATGGCAACTAAAACATGGAAATTAGGTGAAGTTTGTAAAGGTGGAGTAATAACCATTGAAACAACCAAAACGCAAGTTAAGGTAATTGCTAAAGAGTGGGATACTTCAAAAGGGTATAGCAAAGGTAGCGACCAAAGCAAAGCGAAAGAGTGGAATAGACTTGAAGTAAATTTGTCAAGTAGTGATGCTGAAAGCAAAGCTGATTGGTTTCTATTTGAATTAACTACAAGTTATTGGGTTGGAGAAATTATGGATTGGATTAAAACCAAAGTGGAATTTAATAAAAACAATTGGTAGTACCTAAATAAAACAATATGGAAAAGTTTATAAATAAGTGGGGGCAAACTCACGAAGAAATTTGTGCCAATTTAGGGTACGATGAAGAAGATTCAGATGACTTATTGGTTGATGATTATTTCTTTCACGAAGAAAGCCAACAATGGTTTCCAAAGCATAGTTCAATGTATAGTACAGAAGAACAAGCATTTGCTGATGAATTAAAAAATAATTAAAAAAAAGATAAACTTTTGTTTTGTATATTGGAATAAAAGTTTATCTTTGCATAGAATTTAAAACAAACTAATTATGGCAAAAGAAACACTTTCAACGGCAGAACAAAATTTGATTAACGATTTAGCGTGGGATAGAAACTCTAAAAGATTAATCTCAATTAGCAACCCTTATTCAGGACAAAGTTGTGAATTAGATGAAAGAGGTGTAGCGTTACACGATTTTATCAAAGGAGCAGAAGCATTAGGACTTAATCAAAAATTTAGTTTAGGTATTAGTTTATTTGCGAAATTATATCCAAGTGAATATTATACATTATTAGATTAAAAATAATTGCAAAAAGATTTGGTAGTTTAAAATATTATCGTATCTTTGCATAGGAATTAAGACAAAGAGTTGCACCAAGAGAAAATTCGTATTAGTGTTCAAATTTATCCGCAACTCTTTTTCTTTTTAACCATATAAATAACAAGAAGTTGGCGATTAAGGGGTACGCCATTAAAACCCTACCCGTCTTGCAAATGTATGGTTCGACCATGCCTGTAAAAGCACCGCTTCGATGAGGTGTAGTGAGCAACGATACTCAATGCTTCAAGTTATTTAAAAATAATTGATTCTAATAGGAGTTAGATTAAATGCGGACAAGATGTTAACTACATCATACTCACGCCACGCAGTCAATTTTTTTTAGCATATAATGTACACAATTGTGTATATAAAGATAAACAACAACCGATTAGAGTTGTTTAAGCACGGGTTCCGATGATTGGTTCGGTATAAAGTAATAACCTGAACGAAAGGCATTTCGTTAGTGTCACTTGGGAATTTGAAAAGTACAGTAGTTGCAAATGCTGTACGCCTCGAAGGTTTGCCTTTGAGTAGCAATGTAGCTCAGATGGTTAGAGCGTCACCCCGATGAGGTGGAGTTGGAGGTCACAGGTTCAAGTCCTGTCATTGCGACTAATTATGTATTCTGCATTCGTAATTAATTAGTTTTTATTATTCGGGAAAGAGAGAGGCGAAAGCTTCTCTTTTTTTTATACCTGTAATGCTCAAATTGTTTTATTTGGAGTGCAAAGATAATTGATTGGATTGGATTAACCATATAATAAT
>CAIOTL010000088.1 GCA_903861155.1 uncultured Bacteroidota bacterium | reverse complement strand
TATTTACCGATTACCGCTTTAATGGAAAATATAAAAAGTCCAATTGAAACAAAACCAACCAACATAAGCGAAATAGATAAATTTAATAAAGATATTAGACCCACGAGAATAATTCTTATCAATAAATTAGTGATATCGAAAGGCGATTTCAAAGTAATAAAAAAAGATGGAATGGGCTTAACGACTCAAGATATCGGAATAATTTACGGAACATTTGGCGTGATTGCCCTGACCATTGGTGGGATATTAGGAGGAATTGCCATCTCCAAAGATGGTCTTGGCAAGTGGATGCTGCCAATGATTCTGTCCATGCACTTGCCCATAATCGGGTTCATTTTATTGTCGCATTTTCATCCTGAATCGATTTATTATGTTTATGTCACGGTAATTTGCGAACAATTTGGTTACGGGTTTGGCTTTGCCGCCTTTATGATGTTTCTGATTTACGTTGCCGAAGGTGAATCGAAAACCTCCCACTACTCCATTGCCACGGGATTTATGGCTTTGGGGATGATGCTTCCGGGAATGTTGAGCGGCTATATCCAGGAATATTTGGGTTATGCCAATTTCTTTATTTGGGTGTTTTGCGCCACAATTCCGGGATTAATTTTATCTCGGTTTTTGATTTTTCCAAGTGATTTTGGAAAGAAATCAGAAGTATAAAATTCTAACGAATGACATTAGAACAAAAAATAGGACAATTCTTTTTTCCGGCCGTTTTTATCAACGACACGGAAGAAAATATTCTGGAAACCGAACGATTAATACGAGATTACAACATCGGCGGACTCACCTTTTTTCACAGTCGAGCAAGTGCCGCCACTAACTATGAAACCAAGAAAAAAGCTACAGTCAACGACAACAGTTTCGAACGTTTAAAAGAACTAATTATCCGTTTTCAAAAAAGTGCCACCACTCCCCTTTTGATGAGTATCGATGCCGAATGGGGATTGGCCATGCGTATCGAAAAAACACCCCAATATCCTTATGCCATAACATTGGGTGCTTTACCGGAAAATGAAAAAAACTTAGTTTATGAAATTGGAAAACAAATAGGTTTAGACTTAAAATCGGCGGGAATTCATTATAATTTGGCACCATTGGCCGACATCAATAACAATCCGAATAATCCCGTAATTGGTTATCGCTCCTTTGGGCAAAACAAAGAAAAAGTGGCCTTATTTGCTATGGAATATTTGCGCGGAATGAATGATGTTGGCGTTTTAGGCTGCCTGAAACATTTTCCGGGACACGGAAATACCAGCGTCGATTCGCATTTGGGATTACCCGTTTTAGAAGAAACTTTGGAACAATTACTAGAGAATGAATTGATTCCATTTATCAAAGGAATCGAGAACAATGTCGATTCGATTATGATAGGACATTTGGCAGTTCCAGCCTTGAATGAAGGGAAAAATACTTCAGCGACTTTGTCGAAATATGTGATAGAAAACCTATTGCGAAAACAATTGGGTTACGATGGTTTGGTGATTTCGGATGCGTTGAATATGCATAGTGTTTCGAAATTGTATGACACAAAAGGCCAACTGGAATGGGAAGCCTTCAATGCTGGAAACGACGTTTTGTGTTTCGCCGAAAACGTAGCCGAAGGAATCCAAGAAATCCTGAAAAATGCCACACCAGAAAGGATTGAAGAAAGTTTCAAACGACTATGGAAATGCAAACAAAAAGCAGGAATTCTTAATGGAAACATTGGGTCGCAAGGTAGTTTTGATTTTGAAACTACTTCGATTTTAAACCTAAAAATAGCCAATAATTGCATCACAAAAATAAAGGACAACCACAATAGTTTGGAAGTTTTTGAAGCTAAAAACAATGATACGCTCGCCAAAGTAAGCATTTATAAAAATCCTGATAACTCATTTTTCAAAACCTTGTCTTGTAAACTTCAATCTCCAGAATTCGCCCTTGAAACGGGAGATGAAGATTCTATAAATAAACTAATAAAAAATCTGGCTGATTTTGATACCATAATTATTTCTCTTTTTGTACCAAAGGCAAAAGCTTTGAATCATTTTGACATGGAGGATTCCGTTTTGGCGTTTTTAGGCAATTTATTTATGGTCAAAAAATGTGTTTTGTACGTGTTTGGTAATCCTTATGTTTTACAAGTAATTCCCAATTTAAAATCTACTTTAGGAATTATCCAAGTCTATCAAGATTTTGCTGAATTTCAAGAAAATGCAGCATTTCAATTGATAGAAAACTCAGAATGTAAAGGAACTCTGCCAGTAATAATAGATTAATTTATAAAACAAAAAGATGGTTTGTTGCCAAACCACCTTTTAGAATTGAATTGTACGAGACTTAATTAAGCCAAGTCAAAACGATCCAAGTTCATTACTTTATTCCAAGCGGCTACAAAATCATTTACAAACTTCGCTTGAGCATCCTCACTTCCATAAACTTCAGCTATTGCTCTTAACTCTGTATTTGAACCAAATATTAGGTCTACACGTGTTCCAAACCATTTAATAGTTCCACTTGATCGGTCTTTGCCTATAAAGGCATCGTCTAAATCAGATTCCGATTTCCATGTCGTGTTTAAATCCAATAGGTTTACAAAGAAATCGTTAGTGAGTGTCTCCTGACGTTTTGTAAAAACACCGTTTTGGGATTGATCAAAATTGGCATTCAATACACGCATTCCAGCAACAAGAACGCTTAATTCTGGGGAAGTTAGTGTTAAAAGTTGTGCTTTATCGATTAACAGTTCTTCTGCCGATACCGTGTATTTTGTTTTAGTATAATTACGGAAACCATCTGCTTGAGGTTCAAGCACTGCGAAGGATTCGATATCTGTTTGTGCCTGGGAAGCATCCATTCTTCCGGGGGTAAAAGGTACGGCAAGCTCAAAACCGGCATTTTTTGCTGCTTTTTCAATTCCGGCACAGCCTCCCAAAACTATTAAGTCAGCAATTGAAACTTGTTTGTTGTCAGATTGTGCGTTGTTAAATTCTTTTTGAACTCCTTCTAGTATCCCCAATACTTTATCTAATTGAGTGGGATTGTTTACTTTCCAATCCTTCTGTGGTTCTAGACGAATACGTGCTCCGTTGGCACCACCCCGTTTGTCAGAGCCTCGAAATGTGGAAGCCGAAGCCCAGGCTGTTGCAACTAATTCGGCTACGGACAATCCTGAGACGAGAATAGTAGATTTTAGTGAAGTAATCTCTTTGTCGTCAATTAATTTGTGAGAAAGTTCTGGAATCGGATCTTGCCAAATTAATTCTTCAGCAGGAACTTCATTCCCTAAATAACGCGTTTTAGGCCCCATATCTCTGTGAGTTAACTTAAACCAAGCTCTTGCAAAGGCATCATTAAACACTGCAGGATTTTCAAGGTAGAAGCGTGCTATTTTCTCATAGGCAGGATCGAATCTTAATGAAAGGTCGGTCGTCAGCATAAATGGGGCATGGCTTTTAGAAGAATCATTTGCATCGGGTACTAAACCTTTCCCAGCACCATTTTTTGGTCTCCATTGATGAGCACCAGCGGGACTTTTTGTTAATTCCCATTCATAACCAAACAAGTTCTCAAAGTAATTCATACTCCATTTAGTGGGTGTAGTCGACCATGCTCCTTCTAATCCACTGGAAATGGTATCTCCAGCATAACCGGTGCCAAAACTATTTTTCCAACCTTTACTTTGATCTTCAATCCCTGCTGCTGCAGGTGCTGGACCAACATATTGATTTGGATCAGCTGCCCCATGCGTTTTCCCTAAGGTATGCCCCCCCGCGATAAGAGCAACAGTTTCTTCATCATTCATTGCCATTCGAGCAAAAGTTTCACGAATATCACGAGCTGCCAATAAAGGATCTGGATTTCCGTTTGGTCCTTCAGGATTCACATAAATTAATCCCATTTGAACGGCTGCAAGCGGGTTTTCTAATTCTCGGTCTCCTGTATAACGTTTATCCTCTAACCATTCCTTTTCAGACCCCCAATAAATGTCCTCTTGGGATTCCCAAATATCTTCACGACCACCTGCAAATCCGAAGGTTTTTAATCCTGCCGATTCTAGGGCACAGTTACCTGTTAGAATCATCAAATCAGCCCAAGAAATTTTCTTGCCATATTTTTGTTTAATTGGCCATAATAACAAACGGGCTTTGTCAAGGTTTACATTATCAGGCCAACTGTTTAGTGGTGCAAAACGCTGATTTCCAGACCCAGCTCCTCCCCTACCATCTGCTATACGGTAGGTTCCCGCACTATGCCAGGCCATACGAATAAATAAACCACAATAACTGCCATAATCTGCTGGCCACCAGTCTTGCGAAGTGGTCATTAAGATCATAATATCTTTCTTCAAGGCCTCAATATCTAAAGATTCGAATTCTTTAGCATAATCAAACGTTTCTCCCATAGGATTCGACAATGAAGAGTGTTGGCGAAGTATATTCAACTTTAACTGATTTGGCCACCAGTCTCGGTTTGATGTTCCGGTTCCAGCGGTTTGTTTTAGAACTGCTCCTCCAGAAAAGGGGCATTTAGTTTCCCCTTTACTTGGAGACGATGCTGCATTCGGGTTTGCGATATTTTCCATAATGAGATTGATTTTTATTGAATGTAAATTTACCGAAAAACAGGCATGATTAAACTAAACCTGCATAGATATTAACTATAGTTTAATATTCTATTAACAAAAGTTGACTTGAATTAAAAGGCTTAACGAACAATATTTTTATTTTTATTTGAATTTAAAATAGAATAAAAACAAAGAACAGATAGTAATACTATTTAGATCCTTTTAAAACTCAGGTTTAATATCAATTTACTCTATAGTTTAATAAAAAAATACGCTACTTCCTGACGGAATAATTAATTCTAATGATTAATTTTGCAACTAATTAAGTTAATTAATAATAAGTCAAATAATAAATAATATCATTATGTCATTAGTAGGAAAAAAATTCCCAAGTATTGCAGTAGACGCCATATCTGAAATGGGCGATAATTTGAAAATCAACATTTTCGAAGAAGCCACAAAAAACAACAAAAAAGTCGTATTATTTTGGTATCCAAAAGATTTTACATTCGTTTGTCCAACGGAATTACATGCTTTTCAAGCAGCTTTACCAGAATTTGAAAAAAGAAATACCATTGTAATTGGAGCTTCGTGCGACACCAACGAAGTGCATTTCGCTTGGTTAAATACTGCGAAAAACAACGGAGGAATTGAAGGGGTTACTTATCCTATTCTTGCCGATACCAACCGCAACTTGTCGAACATTCTTGGAATTCTCGACATTGAATCAACCAGTTATAGCGACGAAACGGATTCCGTAATTGTTGAAGGTTCCAACGTAACGTACAGAGCGACTTACCTAATTGACGAAGATGGGAAAATTTTCCACGAAAGCGTAAATGATATGCCATTAGGTCGTAACGTGAACGAGTATTTGCGTTTGGTAGATGCCTATACACACGTGCAAACTAAAGGTGAAGTTTGTCCAGCCAACTGGGAAGAAGGAAAAGACGCGATGCACGCCGATAGAAAAAGTACTGCGGAATATTTGGGGTCACACTAATTTTCAATAGCAATAACAATGGCAATTTTAATTTTCAAAATTGATATTGCCATTGAATTTTGATATTGAATTAAAAATTTAAACTCTATGTTAATCGAATTAAATGAAGATACCTTACAAGATTTAGTTTCCAGGAACGAAAAAGTAGTTGTTCAATTTTCAGCTTCATGGTGTGGCAATTGCCGAATTATGAAACCAAAGTTCAAAAAAATGGCTTCAGAAAACGAAAATTTGACTTTTGTTTTGGTGGATGCCGAAAGTTCTCCAGAATCAAGGAAACTGGCTAATGTGAGTAACTTACCCACTTTTGCCACATTTGTAAATGGTAAATTGGTCAACGAGACCCAAACGAACAAAGCCGAAGTTTTGACGGAATTGGTCAACGAAATCAAGTAGTCATGAAATGAGCATAACGAAAATTCGTCGCGAAAACGAATGTTGATATGCGACCCGAGCGAAAGCGAACAAGTGAAGCAAATACATTTGACCAACAAAAAACAATAAATATCAACAAATGAAACTACCCATAATCAAACATTTATCTCAATTTATTGAAGAAAATGACCAAGATTATCTCATTGAAGCCATCGAAGTTCTCGAAGCTTTGACCGAAGTATCTTCTTTGAAAGAGGAAGAATTGGACGTGATTGGTGAACTAATTTCGAATATGTATGGCGCACTTGAAGTTCAGAAATTAATCAAGAGCGGAATGGACAAAAAAGAAGCTTTGAATACTTTTATGAAACGTGTTCTGGGTTCTATCGATAAATAAATAATGATTTTTGTTTAGAATATATTAAAACGTCCCGATGTTTCGGGACGTTTTTTGTATTTAATGCAATGTTTTTGTTTAACAACAAGATGTTCCAGAAGAACAACATTCGTCCTGTTTCTCCGCATATACTGTGATACTGTAAATAATGTTTGGGCTCGAAGTGTACAAACTAATTTCCTCTTCATTCAGGTAATTTACCAGAATATCTTTGGGAACAATGATTGGTTTTTCTTTCTGCAACACGATATTTTTAAATCCAATTTCCTTGATATAGCCCAAATAGTCGTCTTTTTTGATAGCACTTGCCACGCAACCGGCATACATTTCGGCGGCATTTTTTATCTTTTCGGGCAAATCACCCGTCACGACGATATCGGAAATGCTGAAATGTCCTCCGTTTTTCAAAATGCGATACATTTCACTGAATGCTTTTTGTTTATTGGGAACCAAATTCAACACACAATTGCTAATCACTACATCGGCAGAATTCCCACCAACAGGCAAGTTTTCAATATCGCCCAATCGAAATTCTACGTTATTGAATCCTAGTTTATCCGCATTCAAACGCGCTTTCGCAATCATAGCTTCGGTAAAATCGACTCCAATTACTTTTCCGGTTTCACCCGTTTCGGCACGAGCAATAAAACAATCATTTCCTGCTCCGCTTCCCAAATCTACAACGACATCCCCTTTGCTGATTTTGGCAAATTGCGTTGGTAAACCGCAACCCAAACCCAAGTCAGCATCGGATTCATACCCTTTTAATTCGTTATAATCTTCAGACATAATGTTGTACACTTCGGTACTGCAACCTCCTGAACCACAACAAGAAGAAACATTTGACTCCTTGTCTTGCAAAACAATTTCACTGTATTTTTGCTTTACCATTTCTTTGATTTCCTCTGAATTTTTCATTTTTTAAACTTTAAAATTTAACAACATTTCCCTTTTAATTTCTTTGTAATCGCGAAAAAATAACCTTCCATTTTTAGTAATGTTTCCATATTCAAGCAATAACAAATGGCCGTTCCTTCGATGTTTCCTTTGATAATTCCTGCATTTTTTAATGCTGATAAATGTTGGGAAACCGTTGGTTGTGCCAATGGCAATTCGTTTACAATATCGCCGCAAATACAGGTGTCTACAGTCAATAAATACTCGATTATAGCGATTCGCGCTGGATGCGACATTGCTTTAAATAAAGATGCCAATTGGTTGTGTTCTTCCGAAAAACTGTCTGATTTCGATGCTCCCATAATAATAATTAATTTATATATTGCAATATTACGATATAATAATAATACAAAAAAGCATTTTAGAAAAAATTAACTAAATAAATTTTCATACTTTTGAACCACATTAAAAATTTAATAAATTATGGCTTCAATAACATTAGGTGGAAATCCAATCCACACTTCAGGTGAATTACCAAAAATTGGCACAAAACTTGCCGATTTTAAATTGGTAAAAAATGATCTTTCAATTGCGACACTTAGTGATTTTTCAGGAAAGAAATTGGTTTTAAATATTTTTCCAAGCATTGATACAGGAACTTGTGCTACCTCCGTTAGAAAATTCAACGAAAGTGCCACCCAATTAGAAACCACTTTAGTTTTGTGTATTTCCAGAGATTTACCTTTTGCCCAAAAACGTTTTTGTGGTGCCGAAGGAATTGAAAATGTAGTTAATTTATCTGATTTTCAAGACGGAAGTTTTGGCAAAACCAACGGTTTGGAAATTGTTGATGGTAAATTAGCTGGTTTAAACTCAAGAGTAATCATTGTTGTTGACGAAAATGGAACCATTGTTTACACGGAACAAGTTCCTGAAATTGCCAACGAACCTAATTATGAAGCTGCATTAGCAGTGCTTTAAAGAGAATTTATGGAATTTCAGAAAGACAACACTTTCTTTAGCGGAAGATTAAAAAGCATTTCATTTGCTTTCAAAGGAGCGATAAAATTGATTACTACAGAACATAGTATAATGATGCAATTTTCAATCGGCATTTTAATGGCAATTGCCGGATTTTACTTTCATATTACTCGAACGGAATGGCTTTTTCAAATTATGTCAATCGGTTTGGTAATGAGTATTGAAGGATTGAATACAGCAGTCGAAAAAGTAGCCGATTTTATTCACCCCAACTATCACGAACGAATTGGATTCATAAAAGACATTGCTGCTGGAGCAGTACTTTTTGCCGCTTTCACAGCAATCGCAATTGGATTAATCATTTATTTACCCAAATTTATTTAGGAAATAGAACAACAAAGAATGGCAAAAATAATAAAAAAAGAGACTACAGAGAAAAATGATTCAAAATCGGAGGAAAGAAAACCTTGGAAAATGTCCAAACAATATAAAATTGTTTTAGGTTGCCTTTTGGTCTTGTTTTCAATCGCTTTATTGCTTGCCTTCATTTCCTTTTACCTATATGGCCAACAGGATCAAAGTGCCTTAAATCAATTCGTCGATCGTACAGAAACGGTTCGGAATTGGTTGGGGAAATTTGGTGCTTTTCTGGCAAATTTGATTGTTTATAAAGGTTTCGGAATTGCTTCTTTCCTGTTTGTGCGATTGTTTCTCTTGACGGGTTTGTTTTTAATACTCGATATTTCATTGAAGAAGTTGAAGAACGTTTGGTTTTGGGATTTGTTTGTAATGATAATTTTGTCGGTTTTATTGGGATTTTTCGCCACTTCCCTACCCGAATTGGGCGGAACCATTGGTTATGAATTAAATTTATTTTCCCAAGATTATATTGGCAAAACAGGAACTTTACTGGTTTTACTATTTGGACTCATCATTTACTTGATTTTTAAAATCAAAATATCTCCCGAAAAAATAAAATCTTTTTTCGAAAGCACCAAAAAAGAAATCAAAACCGATTTAGGTTCAAATGTTTCGAACAACGATTCCAAGACTTATAACTTGGAAGAATATGCCGTGGAAGAAGAATTAGAACAAATTCATTTGAAAACAACTGATTCGCAATTCGAATTAAACAAAGAAGCTTTAAAACCAACCATCAATAATCCTTCGGAAATCAGTTTAAAAACGATTCCAATGGAAGTGACGCCCTCGAACGAGTCCGAAATCATTCATACCAACGACGAGCATTTTGTCATCGAAAAGGCGCCCGAAGAAGACATCATTGAAGAAAACCTGGCTTCAAAATTGGTAGCTGATTTTGGATTGTTCGATCCCACTTTGGATTTATCCAATTACAAATACCCAACAATCGATTTACTAAAGGAATACTCCACCGGTGGAATCACCATCAATCAGGAAGAATTAGAAGAAAATAAAAATAAGATTGTCGAAACGCTTCGCAATTATAAAATTGAAATTGCACAGATAAAAGCGACGGTTGGCCCCTCGGTAACGCTATATGAAATCGTGCCCGAAGCGGGAATCCGTATTTCTAAAATCAAGAGTTTAGAGGATGATATTGCCTTGTCACTTTCGGCATTGGGGATTCGTATCATCGCTCCCATTCCCGGAAAAGGAACCATTGGAATTGAGGTTCCTAATAAGAATCCGACCATGGTTTCTATGAAAAGTGTCATAGGTTCTGCTAAGTTTCAGGAAGCCGAAATGGAATTGCCCATAGCCTTGGGAAAAACTATTTCGAATGAAACTTTCGTGGTCGATTTGGCAAAAATGCCGCACTTATTGATGGCTGGAGCCACGGGACAAGGAAAATCCGTTGGTTTGAACGCCGTGATAACTTCCCTACTTTACAAGAAACATCCGGCCGAAATCAAGTTTGTATTAGTTGATCCAAAAAAAGTGGAGTTAACACTTTTCAACAAAATCGAAAGACATTATTTAGCTAAATTACCCGATTCTGAAGACGCCATTATTACGGACAATGCAAAAGTTGTCAATACCTTGAACTCGCTTTGCGTGGAAATGGATAATCGTTATTCTTTGTTAAAAGATGCCATGGTGCGAAATATCAAGGAATACAATGACAAATTCAAGTCCAGAAAATTGAATCCCGAAAATGGACATCGTTTTCTTCCTTATATCGTGTTGGTTGTCGATGAGTTTGCCGATTTAATTATGACGGCAGGAAAAGAAGTAGAAGTTCCTATTGCGAGGTTGGCACAATTAGCCAGAGCCATTGGGATCCACTTGATTATCGCCACACAAAGACCTTCGGTAAACGTGATTACGGGTTTAATTAAGGCCAATTTTCCTGCGAGAATTGCTTTCAGGGTAACTTCTAAAATAGATTCGCGAACAATTCTTGACGGTCAAGGTGCCGACCAATTAATAGGTCGTGGCGATATGCTTTATACCAATGGAAATGATGTCGTACGGGTGCAATGTGCCTTTATTGACACTCCAGAAGTAGAAAAAATTACCGAATTTATTGGTTCGCAAAAAGCCTATGCGACCGCTTATTTGCTTCCAGAATTTATTGGCGAAGAAAATGGCATTAATCTTGATATGGATATTTCCGAAAGAGACACCTTGTTTAGAGAAGCTGCCGAAATTATTGTAAATGCACAACAAGGTTCGGCTTCATTGCTACAAAGGAAACTAAAACTGGGCTATAACAGAGCAGGAAGATTGATTGATCAACTTGAAGCCGCTGGAATTGTTGGTCCTTTTGAAGGAAGCAAAGCAAGAAGCGTCAACATTCTTGACATGAGTTCTCTTGATCAATTTTTTAACAATGAACAGTCTTAGCAAACCTGTTCTACTATTTTTCAAAAGTCGTATGATAATAGACGAACAAAAAACAAATTATATTAAATGATACCTCAAAAACAAAAAAACTTCCAATTTAAATTTATTTACATAGGCTTTTTGCTCCTATTTGGTTTTTCGTTGCAAGCTCAGAATAAAAAAGCAAAAGACCTTTTAGACCAAGTTACATCTAAGGTAAAAAGCTACGATAATATTGTAATTGATTTTAAATATTCATTGAATAACGCCAAAGAAAATATCAATCAAGACAGCAAGGGGAATGTGACGATGAAAGGAAATCAATATGTGTTGAATTTTATGGGTGTTACCAAGATATTTGACGGAAAGAAAAGTTACACTATTGTTCCCGAAGATGAGGAGGTTACCATTTCGACAGTTAACGAAAAAGATGATAATGCCGTTACTCCCTCAAAAATGCTGACTTTTTTTAATACCGGTTATAAATGTTCAATGGATATTTTGCAAGATATTAAAGGGCGAAAAATTCAATATATAAAACTTGTTCCCACCAGTTCCAAAGATCAAAGAAAAGAGATATTACTGGGAATTGACGTGCAAACCAAACACATTTACAATTTGATAGAAACAGGCAAAAAAGGAACAAAAACCACTTTGACCGTTAATTCTTTTAAAACCAATCAACCTTTGTCAAAAAATCAATTTATCTTTGCCGGGAGTAAATATCCCAATTACTACATCAATAAATTAGATTAATTCTAGGTGAAAATTCTCGACAAATATTTACTAAAAACCTTCCTGAGTACATTTACCATGGTATTTGTAATCTTGTTTTTTATATTCATCCTCCAAACGGTTTGGTTATTTATAGCAGAATTAGCGGGTAAAGATTTAGATTTTTTAATGATTCTCAAATTTTTATTATTTGCCATGCCGCGAATAATTCCGCTTGTATTGCCTTTATCGGTGCTGCTTGCCTCGATAATGACTTTTGGAAATCTTGCAGAAAACTATGAATTTTCGGCAATGAAATCTGCGGGAATTTCTCTTCAAAGAGCAATGAGAAGCCTAATTATTTTTATATCTTTATTGAGCGTCGTATCGTTCTTTTTTGCCAATAATGTCATTCCCTATGCCGAATATAAATTTATTAATTTCAGAACCAATATTGCTCAGGTAAAACCTGCTTTGGCTATTGCAGAGGGCCAATTTAGCGATGTTGGTTTTTATAGCATTAAAGTCAACAAAAAATCGGGGCCAAATGGAAATACTTTAACTGGTATCACCATTCACAAGAAAGCTGTTAATGGAGAAGGTGGCAAGACGGTAATCAAGGCGAAAAACGGTGAATTAATTAGTAGCGAAAAATCCAACACCCTTCAGTTGGTTTTGAATGATGGCAATTACTATGAAGACATTGTTCCTAAAAAATATGAAGACAGGAGCAAGATGCCTTTTGCCAAAAGTTCTTTCAAAAAATACACTATTAACATTGATTTATCCAAATTAAATCAAGTAGATGTTAACGATGCGAGTATTTCCAATACTAATAATATGCTTAACGTTAGTGAATTAAATTATACTTTGGATTCCTTGCACAAAAATTTGAAAACAGATATTGTTTCTTTTTCAGAAAACATCAATCTAAGAAATGGAATCCATAGGAATACTAAAGTTATCCCTTCGATAAAGAACAAACCTCTTCCCAATGACCTTTTGACTTTATATACCAATGAGCAAAAATTAGACATCTTAAAAGTTGCCGAAAGTACTGTTGAAAGCCTGATATTTTCTATCAATGGCAGCAATGCCGACTTTGAAATCAAACAAAAAAACATTAATAACCACATATTGTCGTTCTATGACAAATTTGTCATTGCATTTGCGTGCTTCCTTATGTTTTTCATAGGAGCACCTTTAGGCGCCATCATCCGAAAAGGGGGGCTCGGTTTGCCAATTGTTTTTGCTATTTTAATCTTTATCTCCTTCCATTTTATCAATACTTTTGGCAAACGAATTTCACAAGAAAATGGATTGTCCCCTTTTCTAGGTGCCTGGATGTCCTCTTTTATATTGTCGCCACTAGCAGTATTGTTGACTTATAGAGCCACGAATGATATTGGCTTAATTAACATGGATGTTATTACTGTTCCTATTCAAAAACTATTTCAAAAACTATTTCCACCTTCAAAATAAAAAAGATGTCTATTAGCAAAATACAACTCAACACCATTGAAGAGGCCATCGAAGCTATTCGTCAGGGTAAAATCATAATTGTGGTTGATGATGAAGGGAGAGAAAACGAGGGTGATTTTCTTGCTGCGGCCGAAAAAGTGACACCCGAAATGATCAATTTTATGGCCACACACGGACGCGGATTAATTTGCGCTCCATTGACTGAAAATCGTTGCAAGGAATTAGGATTACAGGCAATGGTACACAATAACACGGATCCCATGGAAACTGCCTTTACTGTTTCGGTTGATTTGAAAGGAAATGGGGTTACCACTGGAATTTCGGCTTCAGATAGGGCTGCCACGGTCTTGGCTTTGACCCACTCAGATACCAAACCCCATGACTTAGCCCGACCAGGCCATATATTCCCGCTAATTGCCAAACAAGGGGGCGTTTTAAGACGCACTGGACATACCGAAGCTGCGATCGATTTTGCTCGATTGGCGGGTTTCAAACCGGCTGGGTTGATTGTCGAAATCATGAATGAAGACGGAACTATGGCGCGGTTGCCACAATTGGTTAAGGTGGCCCAAAAATTCGATTTGAAACTGGTTTCCATTGAAGATTTGGTTGCCTATCGCATGCAACACGACAGTTTAATTGTGAAGAAAGAAGATTTCGAGATCGAAACCCGTTTTGGCACCTTCCGTTTGAGAGCCTACCTACAAACCACCAATAACCGTATTCACATTGCCTTGACCAAGGGAACTTGGAATATTGGCGAAGCCATTTTAACCCGCATCAACGCCACTTTGATCAATAATGACATTTTAGGCACGTTGACCAATGATGCTAACAAGAAATTATGCGATCTTTTCGAATTAATCAATGCCGATGGCAAAGGCGCTGTCCTCTTCATCAATCAAGAATCCCAATCGGTGGATTTATTGAATCGGATTATTGAGTTGAAGGAATTGCAGACCCAAGGTGTTTTTAAAGCGCCTCAAATCAAGATGGACAATCGAGATTTTGGAATTGGAGCCCAAATTTTGCACGACATCGACATTTCGAAGATTCGGTTACTATCAAATACAGAGCAAACCAAGCGTGTGGGGATGATAGGATACGGGCTAGAAATAGAAAAATACGTGAAGTATTAGTCGGGTTTACTCGTTTCGTGAAGGCCACATTTTAATTAAAGCCAAGGAAATGAATCGATTAAAATATAGGGGGTGAATTAGACCTTTTTTTTATAAAAATAGTTTTTGTAAAACAAAAAAAGGTTCTTATATTTGCAACCGCATTGAGAAATCGAATGCGCTTTATTGGAGAAATGGCAGAGCGGTCGAATGCGGCAGTCTTGAAAACTGTTGACTGTAACAGGTCCGGGGGTTCGAATCCCTCTTTCTCCGCAACAGAAAACCCGAAACGAAAGTTTCGGGTTTTTTTATTTAAAAAAAAGCGTCAAAAGTTCACTTTTGCAAGTGTTTTTTTTAAATAAAAAAACCAAACCAAAATTTATT
>CAIOTL010000087.1 GCA_903861155.1 uncultured Bacteroidota bacterium | reverse complement strand
TAAAACTTCTTTTTTAATTGATGTTCTTTATATTCAATTACAAATTCTTTTTCTCTTTCATAAGGAATATTATGAAAATCAAATTCAATTTCAAGTGCTTCTTTATACACTGCTTCCAAAAGACCTCCTCCAAGAATCCTATGAACTTCCATACACAGACCAATTATCTTATAATACTCATCTTGTTTATATAATTCCATAATTTTAAATTTGTGAAAATTTGTGTAATTCGTGGCTAAAAGAATGAAGCAAAGATTTTAATTCGTAGTTTTTTTTTAATTCATCTCACTCAAACCAACCGCTTTACCAATCAAAGTTCCACTGGTGCAACTCGTAATTTTCACATTTACAAAATCACCAATTTTATAATTCTTTTTCGGAAAAACCACTACAATACTTTGGGAATTTCTTCCAGACCAATCGTTTTCTGATTTTTTGGAAACTTTTTCCACCAAAACTTCCACAGTTTGACCCACGAATTCCTGAGTTCTAATCGCGCTGTGTTTTCTTTGCGCATCCACAATTTCTTGTAATCTTCGCAATTTTGTAGTTTCAGGAACGTCATCTTCCATTTTGCGTTCAGCCAATGTTCCCGGGCGTTCTGAGTAGGCGTACATATAACCAAAACTATATTTCACGTATTCCATCAAGCTCAAAGTATCTTGGTGATTTTCTTCGGTTTCAGTTGGAAAACCTGAAATCAAGTCTTGGGTAACGGAACAATCCGGAATGATAGTCCTGATTTTATCAATCAAAGTCATATACTGTTCCCGAGTGTGCAAACGGTTCATTTCCTTAAGGATTCTGTTGCTTCCAGATTGAACTGGCAAGTGAATATGGTTGCAAATATTTGAATGTTTCGCAATCACGTGCAACACACTTTCGTGCATATCTTGCGGATTTGAAGTTGAAAACCGAATGCGCATTTTTGGAAAACCAACAGCCGCCATTTCGAGTAATTGATCAAAATCAACCGCAGTTGCTTTTTGCATTTCGGAAGAGTTGACAAAATCTTTTTTGAGCCCTCCTCCATACCATAAATAACTATCCACATTTTGTCCCAAAAGCGTAATTTCCTTAAAACCTTTGTCCCACAAATCCTGAATTTCCTTCATAATACTTTGCGGTTCACGGCTGCGTTCGCGACCTCGGGTAAAAGGTACCACGCAAAACGTACACATATTATCGCAACCACGAGTGATGGAAACAAAAGCCGAAACACCATTGGAATTCAATCGAACAGGTGAAATATCGCCATAAGTTTCATCTTTCGACAAAATCACGTTAATCGCATCGCGACCTTCTTCAACTTCTGCCAATAAATTTGGTAAATCTTTATACGCATCAGGTCCTACAACAAGGTCTACAATTTTTTCTTCTTCCAGGAATTGACTTTTCAAACGTTCTGCCATACAGCCCAAAACCCCAACTTTCATCTTCGGATTGGTTCGTTTCACGGCGTTGTATTTCTCTAAACGTTTTCGGATTGTTTGTTCTGCTTTGTCCCGTATAGAACAGGTGTTTACCAAAATCAAATCAGCTTCTTCAAGGATTTGCGTGGTATTATATCCGTTTGACGATAGGATGGAAGCCACGATTTCGCTATCCGAAAAATTCATCGCACAGCCGTAACTTTCTATAAAGAGTTTCTTAGTATTCTCTGGTTTATAATCTAAAACGAGGCTTTCGCCTTGCTTGCTTTCTTCAATAATCTTTTCCATAGTCACTTTCAAAAGTATGTTGTATTAAGAATGCAAAGTTACAATTATTTGAATTAATCTGACAAGATGTCAGCCGAAGAATTAACAGTATTTTAAGGCGTTTTTTTATAGGTAGCATTTGAGATAAAAACTGGAATGGTGTATTTGAGAAGAATGCTGTGCGAAGTCTCCCGACTTCGTAGAACTGATTTTTAAATTACAATTATTTAATTTTATCAACATTCAATTTCTTTATAGATAAAATAGTAATTATTGAAAATACTAAAAAGAAAAAAGTCATATTAAGGGACTGGTTAGTGCTTATAGTAAAAAATTTAAGAATTATTTTATCTAATAAACTATATAGAATCAAAGTAATAAAGCCAGATATAATAATTAAACTACATTTTAAACGAAAAAGCATTTTTGAAAACATTAATAATAATAGTAAAAATATAATCGGTATTATTTTGTGATAGAAGAGAAGACTTGAGCCTCTTTCTATCCCCTCGCTCTTGTAATCATTCAGTATAAAATACAATGTCACCATTAAACGGAGCACCATGCTGAAAGAAAAATAGAATAATGTTAAAATGGAGAGTTTATTTAAAGAAGTTTTCATCGCAATTAATTTTTTTATTGGTTGTATTAGTTTAGTAATTAATTATCGAGACGTTTATTCATTTCTCTTTGCATATCATCATTCATATGTTGGCTACTGGAATTAAAGCTATCTGCCTCTACCTGTTTATTGATAACGCTTTTAATAGCAATATTTTTACTAGCCAAACTTTCCGCACTATTCTTTATATCTGAAAATGCATATGGCCCCGATCGAAGATGCAAATACTTCTCGTTACTGATAGCGCATTCTGTGTCCACTTCAATGAGTAACTAAAACAAATCTAACGAAATTACTTCTAATTATTAAAAAATACATTTTACTGCTATCAAACCTAATAAAATTAATCTAAAAAGGAACAACCCAGAAAAAAACGGAGACTTATATTAAAGTAGGGAAATAGAAAATTAAATAGCGGTTAAATTGTGTATGCCATCAATAGTAATTGGGGCAACCATAACATTTTACCTGTAGATTGAATTGATAAGTTACTGAAAGTTCGTAGATGCCTCCCGTTTGTCCAATTTTTGAAGTGTTGAAATCGTAGGAATAGCCAAACTTGAAATGTTCGTAATGCAAGCCGCCAAAAGCATTGATGGAAGTTAAATAATGACTATTTAAATCATTTTTGACTGGATTTATGGCAGTAGTGGCTCCAAAAAATAATTTTTTAAAAATAAGTCCTGAACCAATATCAATCCTATTATATTCACCTTGTTTCATCACATTAGCGGTCAATAAAACTTTGGTGTCGTTTGGGAAAAAAGTAGTTTCGAAATTATCGGATATTAGAAATTCATAACCTGCATTAGCGGAAAGAAACATTTCTAATGGTAGATTTCCATTGGAGGCGAAGGAAATATTGGGTTTGTTGAGGTGTTTTAGTGAAGCTCCAAACCAAGAATCTTCGTTATTGAAAAGCATTCCTGCCGAAAAATCAAAAAAGTTTACTTTACTATTCAAAAGCATTGGATCAATACTTGAGGGGTTGATGGTTCCTTGACCAATATTGATTTGGTCTCCCAAAACAACATTCTGGAAGCCATAAGACTTATTTCCAAAACCAATTTCTATTGCAGGTCTAAAAAACCAGTTGTCTGACAATTGAACTCGGTAAGCATAATCAAGATTGATTTGGGTAAAATTATAATTGGTAAAATTTTCCCTATGATTCAAAACACTGATTCCCACTCCACTGTTGAAGTCATCTAACCAGGTATTCATAAATGCATATTCGGTGTCAACCTTAAAATTCAAGTCGGGCCACTGCGTTCGGTGTAAAATCCCGGCATTAGTAGTTTCCAAAAACCCCGTAAATCCTGGGTTTAAGGTTTCGGGAACCATAAAGTATTGCGTAAAAATTGGGTCTTGCGCTTTAACTATCGAAGAAAAAGCAAGAAAGAATATCAAAGCCACTAATTTTATTTTCATTTTGATATTCTTATTTGATTAATACAAAAGGGTTCGCTAAATTTATGACATCGCCATAAAAAGTGATCGCACTGATTTTATAATAATAGTTTCCATTTTCGGATTCTTTTCCTTTAATTTTTCCATCCCAACCTCGTATAGGATCTGCATTTTCCGAATAAATTAATTCTCCCCAAGTGTCGTAAACACTTAGTTCGATTGATTTTAATCCTTTAAATTCGGGTTTAAAAGTATCGTTAATTCCATCGCCATTAGGCGTAAAACCGTTTGGCATAATTAATTGGTATCCTTTTTCAATTTTGATTGTCAGCGTATTGGTATAAACACATCCAAAAGGATAGGTAACGGTCTGGACTGCCACATAAGTGCCCACCTTGACGTAGGTATGTAGGGGGTTTAAATCGGTCGAAATGCTACCGTCGCCAAAATCCCAAGTCATACTAATATAATTGCCTGTCGCCGTATTAGTAAATTGGATAGGATCCTTTATCGAATAGATTCCAAAAGTCGAAAAAGCATATGAACCAATAGTAAATGAAGGCGTTCCAAGTGTTGGTATATCCACGTTGAAGGTGTAATTTGCCTTACATCCCAAAGCATCAGTTGCATAAAGAATTACCGTCCCATTTTGGCTGGTATTCATTATCTCATTATTCACGCCGCTAACCGTTCCGCTGGACCAGGCCAGTTGATATGGAGGAAGTCCACCCGAAACCTGAGCTACAAAAGTTTGCTTTACGGATTTTGTTTCACAGTTAAAATCGGTATTGGTTTGAACACCAATTACAATAGGTGGTGGTCGGTCGACACTATATTGGGCTTGAGCAGAACAACCATTTAAATCGGTAACGGTAACCATATAATTTCCCGCCGGAATATTGACCAAATCCTCGGTTGTCGCGCCGTTAGACCAAGTATAAGTAAATGGCGCCGAACCTCCGGCAACCAGAAGATTTATCGCACCACTATTGGCGTTGAAGCAGTCAAAAGCATTGATGATATTGGCCGATAGGACCAATAATTGGGGTTCCAATATTTCGAAAACTTTCTTAAATGTACAAGGTTTGCTGTCAGTAATCGTAACGGTATAGATACCTGCTCCCAGATTATTCCTCACATTTCCAGCAGAGGCACTATCCTCCCAAACTAATTTAACTGGAGCAATGCCACCAACAATATTTAGATTGATAGTCCCATTATGATCCCCAAAACAAGTTATGTTTTTTACCACCGGATTGATGGTAAAAATGGGTGGTGAAGGAATGTTTACATTTAATGTTTTTACACAGTTCAAGGCATCAGTGACGGTAATTAAGTAATCACCAGCGGAGAGATTGTTTTGAAAGGTACCGTTTCCCATAGTACTCCAAAGGATTTGATAAGGTGCAATACCACCCGAAATGATAATACTGATGGACGCATTATTGTCTTCATAGCAAATAAGTGGTGTTGTTGTTGCGGTGATGATAATTTCGGGAGTTTGGGTTATTATTGTCGGAGCTAAATTTACCGAACAACCTGAATTGTCGGTTACAACCAAATTATAAGTTCCAGCAAGAATGGCCGTTAAATTTTGATCGGAACTTATGAAACCATTTGGTCCAGTCCAAGCAAAAGTATAGGGCAAAGTTCCACCAACCGCTGTAACATTTATTGCGCCGGCAGCATCACCAAAACATAATATATTGGTTTGGCTTACGAAGTTTACGGATAAAACTGGAGGTTCAGTAATGGTGAATGAAGACGTTTTTGGTCCGCAATTATTAACATCCGAAACCGTAACCAAATATATTCCAGGGCTTAAATTGGATATATCTTCTATGGAGGCAAACGGAATTCCGTTTTTCGTCCAAGTATAATTGTAAGGGGTTGTTCCTCCGGTTATTGTGATGGCGATTGAGCCATTGGCACTGCCAAAACAGGTAATGTCTTTTTTTAAATCTGTTGTGATGGCAATATCATTAGGTTCAGTGATGATGTAACTATTGGAAAATGGACAACCTCCCGCATCCATTATAGAAAGGTTATAATTTCCGGGAATCAAATTAGAAATGCTCGATGCGGTAGATGAAAAACCACCTGGGCCCGACCAAGAAATAACATAAGGTGGACCTGAACTGAAAGGAACTCCTCCAACGATATTGGTTTGGATGTTGCCGTTATTGGCAACATAACAAGTGCTGTTATTCAAGGTGATATTGGGAAAAATAGAGGGATTTACGGTTATGACTATCGTGAAAGTGACTCCGGGGCAACCTCCGGAAAGTGGTGTGATGGTATAAGTAACAGTTGCGGGACTTGTAGTGGTGTTAGTTAAAATTTGGCTAATACTGGTTTGTTGCGTCAATTGCGTCGATATTCCTGTAACAGCGTTGGCAGGACTTACTGTTGGATTTGTCCAAGTATAAGTTGTTCCCACCGGTACAATATCGCCACTTAAATTGTCAGGAGTTATTGTAAATGAATTTCCACTGCAAATCACTGCGGATTTATTAGAAATCACGGGATTTTGATTGACAACAACCGCGGCAATATTAGAGGTTAAATTCGAACATCCGCTCGTTGGTAAAGTGATAATGCAGTAATAATAGAGCGTACCAACGGCCGTTGCCGGCGGGCTGAAACTAGAGTTCGTTGCTCTTAAAACGGGATTGCTTCCTACAATTGTGTTAACGCTATTTGAATACCATTGATAAGTAGGAATTCCCAATGCACCTGATAAGGTCACTTTCAAAGTTGTGGGTGTTTCATTTTGGCAAACCGTGCTTGAAAGTAGTTGATTGCTAATTGTTGGAGCCAAAATCACGATTACGGTTGACGTGGCACTTGTCACGGTACAACCAATACCAGTTTTTGAAATTTCACAATAATAATAGGTTGTCCCAACAGTTAAGGTTGGTGGTGTGAAAGTATTATTTGTTGCTCCAGAAATTAAAATCCCTCCACTATTCAAGTTAGAAGAATTAGAAAACCATTGGTAGGTATAAGAAGTTCCAATTCCACCAGTGGCCGTTACGGTCAAATCAGTGGGACTCGAACTTTGACACAAGGTTTGAGAAGGTAAAGGTTGTGAACTAACTGTTGTGTCAGCAACTACAATAATTTCGGCTGGATTACTTGTTATTGAGCCACATCCGTTGCCTGACAAAGAAACTTCGGCATAATAGTAAAAACTTCCTGCGGTATTGAAAACTGGCGGCGTGAAATTGGCAGTTGTTGCTCCAACAATTGCAGTTCCGCCAGAATTGGTATTGGTTAAATTAGAATACCATTGGTAGGTTGCTATTCCCGTTCCTCCGGTATAACCTACTTTCAATGGGGTTGTTGCACCCGAACAGATATTTTGTGTAGGAGTTGGTTGCTGGCTAATTATTGCTAAAGGTGTAATTGTAACCGTTGCTGTATTAGATGTAATACTAGTACATTTGCCAGAAGGCAAGGTAATAATGCAGTAATAATATATTATTTCAACGGCTGTCGTCGGCGGAATATAGTTTGAATTTATTGCCAACGGAATTGGGGTTCCTCCACTATTTGAATTCAAAATGTTTGAATACCATTGATAGGCGGGTGTTCCTACTCCATTCATTACCGTAACCTCCAAAAGTGTTGCTGTTCCGCCAATACATACCGAGCTTGATACCGGTTGCGTGATTATTGGCAAGGGATTTACCGTTATTACATAATTTACTGTCGGACCCGGACAGCTGCCGATGGAAGGCGTAATAGCGTAAGTTACTGTCCCTGGATTTGCATTTGTTGTCGAAAGGGTTTGAACAGGTATAGTACTCGTTCCAGAAGGTGTATATCCCGAAATTCCTAAAGTTGCCGTTGCTGTCCATGAAAAATTGGTGCTTGCTGGACTTGAAGTCAAGTTGACCAGTGTTGTTGGAACACCTGAACAGACCACTTGAGTCAAGGGTATATTAGACAAAATAGGAATAGGATTTATTGTAAAAGTTTGATTGGTGGCAATGGTCGAACCACATTCATTGGTGACGGTCAAGGAAACTGTATATGTACCTGAGGTGCTGTAATTAATTATACCGGGATTAGCCAAAGTTGAGGTTGATGGAGTTCCATTTGGGAAACTCCAAGCATAAGTCAAGGGTTGCGAACCGCAATTTGTTATGGTTGCCGTTGGACTTATCGAAGTTGTTGGCAAAGTTTGGCAAACATTGGTTATTGAATTGATAACGGCAGTTGGTGGTTGTTTTACAATTACGGTTTGGGGGGCAGAAACTACAGAGCCGCAGGCATTAGTACTTGTTAAAGTTATGGAATAAGTTCCAGATTCAACAAAGTTAAAAGTTGGATTTATTAATGTTGATTTTATTGGATTTACAACTGAGGTTCCACAATTTGTAGCACTGTAGGTAACATTCCAAAGATAAGTTGTTGCACAGGAATTTGTTGTAATAGTTGAATTTGTTGTTGAAACGGATACAGGAGTACACCCAGAATTGGTATTTAAAGAAAATACAGGAACAAGCGGCGCATCGATACAAATTGTTTTGGTTGTTTTGTCATAACCACATCTGTTACCCGTTTCTATTGTAATGGTGTAAGTTCCTGGTTGTGTAAAATTAACACAAAGAGGAGTTGTGCCAGTTGTCCAAAGATTTGGATCATTACTTCCAAAATCATAACCCAACCGTCCACTTGTTATAGTGTATCCAGTTGCTGGAGAAATTTGCCAAACAAATTTGGGACTGTTACCGCATGAACTAATGCCACTGCTATCATAAGCTCCTGTTGAAGTGTTTTTTATGCAAATAGAATCGCTGGTGCATCCATTTGTGGGTAGAATAAAATCGGCAACTGGAGGGGATGAAACATATACTGGAACAACTCCTACAGCGGAAGAGCCACATGGATTTTCTGCAACAATATTTGCCGAAAATGCATTTGGGTAAGAGGTAAAGCCATTTGAACTTGTAGTGCCACAGGAGGTCTTCAAAAAAGTATGACTGAGAGAAGAAGGAAGAGGATGAGCATCGTCAAAAACTTCTGGAGGAGAACCATCACTGTAAGATACGGTATATATAGTTCCTGGAGGGTTATTTTCAGTACCAGTAATAGGCAGTATCAATGGAGTTTGAATACAAATATTTGTATTGCCAGGATTTGAAATAGTAATCCCAGGATTATTACCAACAAAAACTATATATTTTTTTGTGACGGGACATCCATTATTACTTTGAATAGTGTAAATTAAATTCCATACGCCAAGAGCATAAGAATGGGTTAAGCTTGACCATGTGGTTGAATTAAAATTTTGAGTTCCATCACCCCAGTCTATTGTGTAGTTTGTGTTGAGTGTAGAATCAGTGCTTGAAACGTTTGTTATAGTAAATTGTGAAACCGAATTGCTACAGATTTTAAAAACAGGAACTCCTCCAATAGACGACCCTGAACCAGTGCCATTTATTGTTGCATCTGGTTGGGGTAGAACCGTAATCGTTACCGTTCCAGTCTGCACTTGTGTTCCTGAAGAATCGGTTACGCTTGCCAAAGTATAGATAAAAGTTCCTGCAGTAGCGGTGGGTTGGGAAACGGTTACGCTGCTTCCAGAGGAGGTGACAATAGTTTGATTGGATCCTCCATTAATTGTGTAGGTAAAAGTGTAAGGAGCTGTCCCTCCAATTCCGTTAAAAGTTATTATTGGTTTAGTGCCGTTTAAACAAACAGAACTGGCATTTGTTGTGATACTCGCTGTTGGCAATGCCAAATTATTTGCATTACTATTTATGCTTTTTATCTCCTCCTTTTTTTCAATGTTCAAACGATTGTTGTCAGTTTTGGTGTTTATAGCAGAAATTGTATTTATAGAAATAAATAGAATTAAAATCGTGTAAAGTTGTCTCATAAAGGTATTTGGCGGCTATTCATTATTATATTTAATCAAAAATATATTTTAGAATGTTTATGCTAGTTTAAACAATTCCAAACACTAAATTAACGATTAAGTTTTAATTATATTTTGTTTGTTGCGTAAATTAACATTTTTCAATTTCGACAAATATAAATAAAAAAGTAATATTCATTTTTTTTTTGTAATTTTCATAACTTTTATTTTT
>CAIOTL010000086.1 GCA_903861155.1 uncultured Bacteroidota bacterium | reverse complement strand
CCACCTTTTTTTTAGTAAGCCATAGGTTTGTATGGAGAGATATTTCTAAAAGGAACAGTTTGTTTCACAGATAGAGCATTCAGATTTGAACCGATACTACGGAAAGTGTGAATTTTGTAAACTATAAGACTAATTGCATAACATAAATGGAATAGAATTGAATTAATTTTGAAATTAGAAATGATTTCCGAAAAATAAATAATAGATAATTCAACTATTAAAAAGGGGCAAGTTTATTGTAAAGTACTTGGAATCAATCTTAACAATTAACATTAATTAATAATTTTATAGTATGAAAAAATTTCAAAAAATAGTTTGTGCAATACTTTTAATTGGCACATTTTCATCTTGCGTGCCGTATCAAAATAGTAATAATAGAGATCATAGACGTGAAAAAAAATATGATGAAGATGGAAGACAAAATCGGAATCATGATAGGGGAAATGATCATGGAGATGACCATGGAGATGACCATGGAGAACACTAAAAGTAGAGGTGAAAATCGTTATAAAACGTACTTTTCTTTATTAGCTTCGGTAATAATTTAGTTTAAAAATATTTTAATATTGACTAGTAATATATAAATTAAGACAACCCTATAATTTTACAGTGAATTAATTCAGGTTTATAGTAAAGTTATAGGGTTGTATTAATTATAAAATGAAATCAAACTATTATGTAAAAAAAAATCAACTGTTTTGACCATTTTTTAGTGAACCTAGTATAGGTATTTCCATTGTTTTTGGCAAAAGTATTTCTTTCTACAACAAATTTCCCCAGAATTGATCACCACCAAAATTGAAAATCCCGGAAATGTCAATGCTTTTGATGTTTGCGATAAAAAAATAGATGAATTATTGAAATGATTTTTTCATGTTATTCTAAATAGATACCCGCTGTATTACTTACCTTTGCGCAAAATTCAATCAAGCTTCGGTTGAAAAAAAATAAAAATATGGCTCATAAAGCAGGTTTTGTAAATATCATCGGGAATCCAAACGTGGGAAAATCAACTTTGATGAATGCCTTTGTTGGCGAAAGATTATCCATTATTACTTCGAAAGCGCAAACCACTCGACATAGAATTCTTGGGATTGTAAACGGCGAAGATTTTCAATTGATTTTGTCCGATACACCAGGAATCATCAAACCCGCTTATGAAATGCAAGAATCGATGATGAACTTCGTAAAATCCGCTTTTGAAGATGCTGATATCTTGATTTATATGGTCGAAATTGGCGAACAAGAATTGAAAGACGAAGCTTTTTTCAATAAAATTATCCATTCTACAATTCCAGTTTTGTTGCTATTGAACAAAATTGATAATTCCAATCAAGAGCAATTAGAAACTCAAGTCGCTTTCTGGACAGAGAAAGTACCAAATGCCGAGATTTACCCAATATCCGCTTTGCAGAATTTTAATGTTCCCGAAGTTTTCCAAAGAATAATCGAATTGTTGCCGGAATCTCCAGCCTATTATCCAAAAGACCAATTGACAGACAAACCGGAACGTTTCTTCGTAAATGAAACCATTCGCGAGAAAATCTTATTGAATTACAGCAAAGAAATTCCGTATGCGGTCGAAATCGTAACTGAAGAATTCTTCGAAGACGAAAACATTATCCGAATTCGTTCCCTGATTATGGTGGAACGTGAAACTCAAAAAGGAATCATCATTGGTCACAAAGGAGCAGCCTTAAAACAAGTGGGAATGGAATCTCGTGCCGATTTAGAGAAGTTTTTTGGCAAACAAATCCACATCGAATTGTATGTGAAAGTCAACAAAAACTGGAGAAGCAACGCGAATATGTTAAAGAGGTTTGGGTATAATCAGTAGGAATCTGTCATTGCGAGGCACGAAGCAATCTCACTTTGTTGCTCTTGTTATGTAATTTCTCTTTTTGTTGAAGTTGACAAAATGCTATACAAATCTTACGCTTTTTTAGCCCCGATTGCAACGGAAATCCTTTTTTGAGGTTTTTTTACCGAAAAAAAGATTGAAGTGTAAAGCGGGAAAAAGCTCCAAAAAAACTAAGATTCCAAAATTTCCAAAAACTTACTTTCCAATTCATTCATTTGTCCATTGCCTTTAAACCGGATTTGTTTGGCGATGAAATACAGCAAAAACCAAACGATTACCATTATCAACAGTACAATTAAATCCATTGTGGTCGGCTGTTTTAAAACATAATTGGAGTAGGCGATGGCGCTAAAAATCACAAAAATCCCCGCAACCATAAAATGAAGAAACATAAAAAGCGTCCATAAAGTGGGTTCTGGGCCAAATAATCCTCGGATATGGGTTTCGTTATTTTCTTTTGGTTCCAATTCCAAATGCAAATGGGGCGACCAATATTCACGTTTTGCATCGGGCATATTCATCCAAATGTGATTGTGTTTAATCTTTAAATGACAATCTTCAGAACAATTTGTTTTATAATTTTCGAATTTTTGACGAACGTTATCTACATTTACTTCGACATCTTTATAAAAACGCAGGCGAAGTCTTATTTCATTATTGGCATCCATAACGGTATTCTTTAGGTTCGAAATTATTAAAAGTATCGCAAAATAGTAAAAAAATTGATATTATGGTATTTAACACTACCTTTGCAACCCGAAACCGCATAGCGGTTGAACAGACGAAGTAAATATTTGAAATTAGATTATGAACAATATTGTTGCGATAGTAGGAAGACCTAATGTAGGGAAATCAACCCTTTTTAATAGGCTGATACAAAGAAGAGAAGCTATTGTAGATTCAGTTTCTGGAGTTACCAGAGATAGAAACTATGGTAAAAGCGAATGGAACGGAAAGGAATTTTCTGTGATTGACACGGGTGGTTATGTTCGTGGATCTGATGATGTTTTCGAAGGCGAAATCCGCAAGCAAGTAGAACTTGCCATTGATGAAGCTGACGTAATTATTTTTGTGGTTGATGTTGAAGAAGGCATTACTCCAATGGATGATGTTGTTGCCCGACTTTTGCGTAAGGTAAAAAAACCCGTTTTACTTGCCGTAAATAAGGTTGATAATGCAATGCGTGAAAAGGATGCTCTTGAGTTTTACAACCTTGGTTTAGGTGAATTTTACACTTTTGCAAGTATTTCAGGAAGTGGAACAGGAGATTTATTAGATGCAGTAATTGATGCTTTTCCAGTGAAACCAGAACCAGTTCAAGAAGAAATTGTGTTGCCTCGTTTTGCAGTTGTGGGTCGTCCTAATGCTGGAAAATCTAGTTTTATAAATGCTTTGATTGGTAAAGAACGTTTTATGGTTACAGACATTGCGGGAACAACTCGTGATGCTATTGATACAAAATTTGACCGTTTTGGATTCGAATTCAACTTGGTAGATACTGCTGGAATTCGTCGTAAAGCGAAAGTGAAGGAAGATTTAGAGTTTTACTCGGTGATGCGTTCGGTTCGGGCTATCGAATACTCGGATATTTGTATCTTGATTATTGATGCCACTCGTGGATTTGAAGGTCAAGACCAAAGCATTTTTTGGTTGGCTGAAAAAAACCGAAAAGGAGTTGTTATTTTGGTAAACAAATGGGATTTGGTCGAAAAAGATACTATGTCAACTCGTGATTACGAAGCTAAAATCAGAGAAGAATTAATGCCATTTACCGATGTGCCAATTCTTTTTGTTTCGGCATTGACAAAACAACGTTTGTTGAAAGCATTGGAGGCTACAGTTCAGGTTTTCGAAAATAGAAAACAACATATTGCGACTTCAAAATTCAACGAATTTATGTTGAAAGTTATCGAAGCATATCCGCCACCAGCTACAAAAGGGAAATATGTAAAAATTAAATATTGCATGCAGTTGCCAACGCCAACGCCACAGTTTGTGTTTTTTGCCAATATGCCGCAATATGTTAAGGAACCATACAAAAGATACCTTGAGAATAAAATTCGTGAAAACTGGGATTTCTCTGGAGTGCCAATCGATATTTATATTAGAGAGAAATAAAAAAAGTCCCAAGTAATTGGGACTTTTTTTTTGGACAGTATTTTGAAATCTAGCTCAAGAATCCTTTGACGTAATCTTTTGTTAGTTTTTCTTTCGGGTTAAGTAGCACTTCTTCGGTTGGCCCAAATTCTATGATTTCTCCCATATATACAAACCCCACATAATCAGAAACTCTTCTAGCTTGGCGCAGAATGTGCGTTACTAATACAATGGTGTATTTGTCTTTTAATTGCAAAAACAATTCCTCAATAGCTTGAGTAGAAATAGGATCTAAAGCGGATGTTGGCTCATCACCCAAGATGATTTCCGGTTCAATCGCAAGTCCTCTTGCTAAACACAATCTTTGTTGTTGTCCAATAGAAAGGCGAGTGGCTGGCGATTTTAGTCGGTCTTTCACTTCGTCCCAAAGATTGACGCTTCGAAGATATTTTTCTACAATTGCATCAAGTTCTTTTTTGTTGTGGTTTCCATGAATTCTTTGGCCATAAGCCACATTATCATAAATATTCATGGGTAACGGAAAAGGTCTTTGTGAAAGCAGTCCCATCTTTTTTCGAATGTGAGTAACTTCTGCTTTTGGATCGTAAATGTTTTCGCCCTCAACTAAAACTTTTCCATCCACACGCACATCCGTTTGATGATCGAGTAGGCGGTTCATGGTTTTTAACAAAGTAGTTTTTCCACAACCAGAAGGACCAATTAATGAAGTTACTTTTTTATCTGGAAAATCAATATTGATATTTTTCAGAATATGGTTTTCACCAATGTGAACGTTTAAATTTTGAATGCTGATATGAGGTTGAAGGATCATATTTTATTTTTTGAAAGGTTTTTACTTGCTATTTTTGCTGTTATGCTAATGATTAAAACTATTATTGTAAGAACTACCGCTGCGGCATAAGCTCGGTTTTGTACTTCTTGAATAGGACTGCTTAACTGGAAAAAGATGGATAATGGTAATGTTGCTGCGGGTTGTCCCAAAGAGGTTGGAATGCTATCCGTAAATCCTGCCGTGAATAATACACAAGCTGCATCGCCAATAGCTCTACCAAAGGATAATAATATGGCGGTTACAATTCCTGGAACCGATTGACGCAAAACTATTTTTGCAGTTTCATAACGCGTTCCTCCAAGAGAATATACCGAGTTTTTCATATCTTCTGGTACCACTCTTACAGCTTCGTCCATGGCTCTTACCAAAATTGGGATTATCATTAATGTTACGGTTATAATTCCCGCTAATAAGGAAGTTTTTAATCCCATATAGACCATAATGGCAAATCCAAAAGCGCCGTAAACGATAGACGGAATTCCAAATAAAATGTCATAACTCAATCGAGTAATTGTGGCTAACATCGAATTTTTCTTTGCATATATGTTGATGTAAATCACAATTGGAGTACTCACCAAAAGACCTAATAAGGTAGAACCTATTGTGATATAAAGCGAACCAATAATCGCATTTAGAATTCCACCACCTTTACCAATGTAAAATCCTCCTTCAGGTATTTTTGAAATCATGTCCCAATTTAAGGAACCCAAACCTTTGGAGAATATCGTGTATAATATCATAAACAAGGTGTTGCTTATGATGATTGTGCTTAATATCATCAAGCCTTTAAATATGTTTTCTTCTATTTTTCTCATTTTTTGGAAATTAGTTAGTTCTTTTTTCGATTCGGAATAATATAATTCTCGAAATGGCATTAAACAAAAAGATGATGACAAATAGGAGCAAAGCGGCAAACATCAAGGCCGAATCATACATGGGAATTGACATCATTTCGCCGTAATTATTGGCAATCAATGCCGGTAAAGGATAGCCAGAATCGAAAACGCTATTAGGAACTTGTGCCAAGTTTCCGCAGACCATCAAAACCGCAATGGTCTCTCCAAAGGCTCTTGAAATTGCCAAAACCGTGGCGGCAACAATTCCGGCAACTGATTTTCGCAATAATACTTTTTTGATGGTTTGCCATTGCGTCGCTCCAACAGATAAAGAAGCATCTCTCAATTCTTGAGGGACATTATCGAAAACCTCTATTAAAATGCTGATAATTAACGGGAAAATCATAATTGCCAGAACAATTCCTCCTGCCAAAACCGAATATCCAGTGGTAAATTCTACAAAATGGGGTGCTAAATGATCTTGAATTAATGGAATAATAACCAAAACTCCCCAAACACCAAAAAGTACCGGTGGAATTCCAGATAATAATTCGATCAAAGGCAAGGTTAATTTCCGAATACGAACTGGCGCATATTCCGAAAGGTAAATTGCCGTAAGCAAGGATAACGGAAGTGCAATCAGAATTGAAATTGCCGTTACCCAAAGCGTTCCCATGATAAATGGATAAAACCCAAAAGATTCCTTGAAAGGTTTCCAATCCGATGAAGTAAGTAATTGACCTAAGGAACTATGGTTCAAAAGTGGAATAGATTTGTAATACAAACCAAATCCTAGCAATACAACAGTAGATATGGATAGGAGGGTGAGTGTAAAGAAAATTTTCCCGAAGATATAATCTTTTATTAAACGTATGTTTTTCATTTATTTGTAGTTAACCCCATCTCGGAAAAACCATTCACAACCTTCAGATTGTATAAGTTAAACCGAGATGGGGATTAATATTTTAATTAGAAAGGCTTATTTCACTTTCTCTAATTCTTTGTTTAATTTCTCTTTCGAGAATTTGATATATCCAGCATCAGTAACAAATTGTTGTCCGTTGGTCAATATGTATTTAATGAATTCTTTTACGATTGGATTTTTGGGTTTTCCAACAGTTACATAATACAAATCTCTTGCAGGTGGTGAAGGGTATTTACCAGCAACAATTGCAGCAATTAATTGGTCAACATCTCCATAAAAATTTTCTTCTGGATCTAATTTTCCATTGTTATTCAAATCAATTGGTATAGGAACCACTCCGTTTGTAGCTTTATTGGTTTTTGAATCATATATGTATACAATGTTGTTATAGCCAATTCCTGAAGGATCTCTTTTCACGGCTTGTGCTAATCCAGGATCACCAAAAACAGCAACTCCTTGTAAATCTTCTTGTTTTTTACCAAAATATTTTGCCCAAGTTTCTGCCGCTCCTGAAGCGTCAGATCTGGTGTATACGTGGATTGAAGCATCACTTTTGAAGCCCAACGTGTTCCAAGTTTTGTATTTTCCTGTGACAAAGATGTTGTTGAAAGCGTCTTTTCGAACGCCTTTTTCATACAATACTTTTCTATACGGACTGTTAGCGCTTATGGTCGGGATTACGGCATCTTTGGTAACCGCAACGGCAAAAGCTCCTTTTTTGTATTCAGCGGCATTTAGATCCCGTGAAACCAATCCAATATCGGTTACTTTCGATAATACATCGGTTATACCCTTTCCTGCTCCACCCGCTTGAATATCAATTTTCACACCTGGATGAATTTTTTTGAATTCTTCTGCCCATTTCACCGTAATGGGATACAAGGCAAAAGCCCCGGAAATACTGATGTTTCCTTTCAATTCTTGTGCGGCTAATTTTGTTGTGCTGGCATTGGCAACCAATATAATAAGTACCGCGACTAATGATGATAATTTGTATGTTTTCATTTTGTTTTTTTTATTGTTTTATTTCGTTTCTCTTCTCTTCCCTGAAGAGAGGCGAGTGGAACTAGAATCTCACTTGTAATTGTGCTACGACTTCATCTTTATTGATGGAATATCCTTCTTCACTTTTATGTTTATAGTTTACTTGTAATTTCACAAAATTGTTTACGTAATAATTCGCTCCATAAGTGTAAAATGTTGTAATATCATTTTTAGGATTTGCTTTTGTAGGATCATAAGTATCATATTTAACCACAAATTGAAGTTTTTTTGGTAAAACATAATATCCTGCTTGAGCATACCAACCGTTTTTTATCAAAGTCTTTGTTACTCCATTTACTAGGTAAGTTCCTTCTTGTGCTTCGATATATTCTGCTCTAAAGTTAAAGTCATTATAATTAGCGGAAATATCTGCTCCAATTCGACTATGATTATTATTCGATGTAATAGCGTTTGTAGGTAGAGAAACTATTGTATAAGGAGCAGTTGCACTGTATTTTATCGCTTTAGCCACTGTTGTTGTCCAGTTATCATAACCATTAGTATATGAACCTCCAAGGTCTAAGAATTCAAAAGGATGAACAATAAGTCTGGCAGCAACATCTTTAAAGTTGTTGACATCGGTTGGCAAATTGATTCCTTGTCCATCGAAATAAGCCACGTAATAATCTAAAAGGAAACGATTTGAAGGTGTTTGCAACAAACTACCACTAACTTGAATTCCTAAATCACGACCATTTTGATCGCTAACAGCATCTTTATTTCTAGCAACTAATCCACTAACTTGAGCTCTGTCAATAGTCTCTAAAGTATTATCGGATGTAGTACTTTCTAATGAAAAAGGAATTAAGAATTGTCCCGCTGTAAATTTTAATGCGTCAAAAGGTTTATAGGTAATGTAAGCATCTATGATTTTTGGAGAAACGGCAAAATCAGTTTGCAAACGGTATTCCCATTCTGGACTAATAGCTCCTTTAATATCTAATCTTGCTCTTCTAATATCGAAACCATCTACTTTTCCATGTTCTTGTAGAGATTGATATCTAACTTGGGCATAACCACCAATTGAAAGGTTACGGCTTGATAATACACCAAAAGTTTTTTGTTTTTCTTTAATTACTTGTTGGTTTAAAGCATATTCAGCTCTTATTGAATCAGCTTCGGATTGTTTAACAAGTCCTTTTTGGATTAATGAGTTAAACACATCATCTGAAGATTGAGCATTCGAAATTCCGTAAGTAAAAATAACGATAAGGATTAAGAGTAGTTTTTTAGTATTCATTTTTGTTTGATTTTAATTTTATTATATGTTCGTTCGTTTTGATTCTGATGGGTTTCTGTTTGCTGAACAAAAATTCCAATAATGTTTTACTATGCCCGCGGGCACATAAAGCAATATTTAAACCTATTTTTAAAATTTTTAAAAGGCATTTTGTTTATTTAGTAATAATTGTAATTACACGTAATTAGTAGAATTAAATATTAAATTATTTTAGCATTAATGGCGGCTTCAATAATTAAATAAATAATTCCGGCGCAAATATATAATTAATTCTATAAAACAAGTAGGGTTTAAAAAACATTTTTTTTATTTTTTTATCAAAGAAGCGATGGTAATGCTTTCCATTGCAGATAAAGTTTTATCACGAATAGCTAACAATCCTAGTCTTAATAGGCATTCCGACTCGGTTTTACAATCGGAACAGGGTTCGTAAAAATTAATTGAGGCGCATGGAAGTAAAGCAATTGCACCATCAAATAATCGGTGAATATCAGCTAATGTGATCTCGTTTTTAGATTTTACAAGATAATATCCGCCTAATTTTCCTTGTTTACTGCTTACAAAATGACCTCTTTTTAGTTCCAATAAAATTTGTTCCAAAAACTTTTTAGGAATATTGGCTCCTTCGGCAATATCCATTGTTTTAGCGATGAAACCTTCTTCTTGTTGGGCTAAATAAAGTAATGCTTTAAGAGCATATTTTGTTTTATGTGATAACATGGTTTTTAATTTATACCTAACTTTATTATTGAATTAGGATTAACATAATGATTATTATCGTGATTGATGAAATAATTTATCCAAACTCTTTTTTTTCTGCAATCTTACAACTGTTATCTGATTTTACCAATCTCCTCCGCTTCCTCCACCAGAGAAACCGCCGCCTCCAAAACCGCCTCCAAAACCGCCTCCTCCAGAATCTCCTCCGCCAAAACCGCCACCAGAATCCCCGCCACCAAAGCCACGACCCAAACTACTCAGAAGTATCACGTCAAGCAAACTAGGCCCACCTCCGGAACTTCCTGAATTTCCGCCGCTGTTTTTGTTTCTCGAAATCAGCACAAGTACAAACACGACAATGATTATTATGGGTAAAATAGGGAAATCTTTTTGTTTATTTTGTTTTCTCGTGCCCTTGTATTTTCCTTTAAAAACATCAAAAAGAGCTTCAATACCTTTATCTAAGCCTTTGTAATAGCTTCCCGATTTAAATTCAGGAATGATGATGTTTCTGGTAATTTCTCCGCCAATTCCAGCTGTCAATCGGTCTTCTAGGCCATAACCCGCCGAAATCCAAATTTTCCTTTCAGTTTTGGCTAATAAAATAATAACGCCGTTGTCGTTTTTTGCAGTTCCACCAATTCCCCAGGTTTGTCCCCATTTTGGGGTAAGAATCCCAATGTCTTCACCTTTTAGGCTTTCAATGGTGATAACCACGATTTGAGTCGAGGTAGAATCGGAATATCGGATGAGTTTTTCTTCCAATTGCGACTTTTCGGTTGCGCTTAAAACATTGGCATAATCATAAACCGAAGTTTGAAAATTAGGTTTTTCGGGAATTGTAAATTGAGCAAAACTGATTTGTGTAAACAAGAAACAAACCAAAAGCTGCATCAATATCGAAGTATTTTTTTTATGTAAAGCCATTATCCTTTAGATATTTCGTTTGATAATTCGTTTGTGTAACCTTCTTCAAAAGGGAAGTATTGCTGTAATTGCTGTCCGGCTTTCATAATGCCATCAATCAATCCTTGCTTGAAATTTCCGGTTTTGAATTGGGCTGCCATAACTTCTTTTGTGCTGTCCCAAAAATGATCGCCAACCACATCATGGATGCCTTGATCTCCGCAAATCACGAATTTCTTGTCGGCAATAGCAAGGTAAATCAAAACCCCGTTTTTGAGATGGGTTTTGTGCATTTTTAGTTGTTCAAAAACTTCCAAAGCCCTATCGTAAGGAGCTTTGGAATTTGTTTTTTCAATGTGAACCCTAATTTCGCCAGAAGTCTCTTTTTCGGCCAAACCAATAGCTTCAACAACGGCTTGTTCTTCCTCTTTGGTTAAAAATTCTTCAACTTTTGACATATGATTTTTGTTTTTTAAATCCATTATAAAACCCCTCCTTTGCAGGGGTTGGGGAGGATCAGAATTTTACTTCAGCAGGTTTTTCTGCACCTGCTACTGCTTCGAAATAGGGTTTTTCTTTAAGGCCATACATTCCTGCCAAAATATTTCTTGGGAAAGTATTAATATTATTATTGTAAGGCTTAACAGCTTCATTAAAACGAGTTCTAGCGGTTAAGATTTGATTTTCTGTACTGGCAAGTTCATCCTGTAATTTCATAAAACTTGCGTCAGCTTTCAGGTTTGGATATTGCTCAACACTTACTAATAATCGAGACAAAGAAGAGGAAACTCCAGATTGTGCCGAATTAAAAGCTGCTAATTTTTCAGGGGTAATGTTTTTAGGGTCAATTGTAATGGAAGTTGCTTTTGAACGAGCTTCCATTACTGCTGTTAAAGTGCTTTTTTCATGTTCAGCATATCCTTTTACGGTGTTTACCAAATTTGGGATAAGATCATTTCTTCTTTGGTAAGAAGTGTTTACATTTCCCCAACTTTCTTTTACATCTTGCTCAAAAGACATAGCTTTATTGTAAATTCCACTTGCCCAGCTATACATTCCAATAACTACAATTGCTACAATAATCCAAGGTAAAAATTTTTTAAAGTCCATTTTTGTTTAATTTTAAGTTTAATATTTAGTTTTTATTTTTAATTCCTATTGTCATTAACATTTCAGAGTTCGTTCTTGATATTCGTCAACTGCACTTTAATGGTTTCCAGTTTTCGAATGATTTCAAATTTGTCTAAGGTTTTCTTTTGTCCCTCCTTCAAATGGGTTCTGGCACCTTCGAGAGTAAACCCTCTTTCCTTTACCAAATGATAAATGAGCTGAAGGTTTTTTACATCTTCGGGCGTAAACATTCGATTGCCTTTGGCATTTTTCTTGGGTTTTATAATGTCAAATTCGTTGTCCCAAAATCGAATAAGCGAAGCATTCACGTCAAATGCATTGGCTACTTCGCCAATGCTGTAATATCTTTTGTCGGGCGATAATTCTATATGCATATCTCTTTTTTTTCTGAACACTAATCCAGTGATTGATTTTCTTGGTTAGCCAATCGCGAAATGGCAATATATTCCACAGCCGAAATATTGCCGTAATAAAAATTTAGCGGGTTTACAACTTTGCCATTGTTGTGTACTTCATAATGGCAATGAGGACCTTCGGATCTTCCAGTGCTTCCCACATAACCTATAATGTCGCCTCGTTTCACGTGTTGTCCAACCCTACACTTGTATTTGCTTAAATGCGCATACAAAGTTTCGTAGCCAAAACCGTGACGAATGACGATGTGATTCCCATATCCCGAAGCTGTATTGTCGGCTTGGGCTATAATTCCATCACCAGTTGCAAAAATTGGTGTGCCTACTTTTGCGGTAAAATCCATTCCTTCGTGCATTTTTCTGGCCTTGGTAAAAGGATCGGTTCGATAACCAAAACCCGAAGCCATTCGTTTCAAATTTTCGTTTCTCACAGGCTGAATAGCCGGAATCGCCGCCAATAAATTGTTTTTTGCTTTCGCCAATTTCAAAATATAATCCAATGATTTCGATTGAATGGCTAATTCTTTGCTCAAGACATCGACCCTTTTTGTAGTATTCAATACCAATTGTGAATTGTTAAATCCTTCTAATTTCTTGTACCTATTGACATCGCCAAAATCCGCTTTTCTTCCTCATCCGAGATAGGTTCAGCATTAAAATAAACCCGATACAAATTATTGTCCCTGTCTTCAATGTCCGAAATAACATCGTCTACCTGATCCATTTTCTTGTTCAAAATGGCATAATTCAATTTCAGGTTTTCAATTTCACGAGCTTGCAATCTATTTTTTGGAGTTTCAAAATTTGGAGTATTCAATAAAACAACAAAGCTTAAAAACCCAAATAAAGCCGAAGCCAACAAGAATAATGCAGCAAATCCAAATTTCTTCCTTTTTTTTGTTATTATTTTTCTGTATGCCAGATTTTCGGTATCGTAATAATATTTTATTTTCGCCATATTTTAAAATACCCTATTTTTGCACTTTGAAAAAAGTTAGTCGAACAAATTTAATAAATGTTTCATTTGTTACACCCTTTTTTTAATAATAAATATTTTAATGTGCCTTTTCCAGCTATTCGTTGGAATTTGTCATTGCGAGGAACGAAGCAATCTCATAAAATGAGAGGGTGTACTTCATAATGATTAGATTCCCACTTCAAACGAAGTTCACTGAACTCCGCTTAAAATGAAAGTACAATGATGAAGTAATCTGGGGCAAAAAAAATCAAATAATTCAAAAAAACTTTGTGCCTTAGCGCCTTAGTGGCAAAAAAAATAAAAATGAAATCACAAGACGTCCGCAAACAATTTCTAGATTTTTTCGAAAGTAAAGGGCATTTAATAGTTCCATCGGCTCCAATAGTTCTTAAAGATGATCCAACCTTAATGTTCAACAATTCGGGAATGGCACAGTTCAAAGAATATTTTTTGGGCAACGGAACCCCAAAAAGCAAAAGAATTGCCGACACTCAAAAATGTCTTCGTGTTTCAGGAAAGCACAATGACTTGGAGGAGGTGGGAATTGATACGTATCATCACACGATGTTCGAGATGCTGGGCAACTGGTCTTTTGGTGATTATTTCAAAAAAGAAGCCATCAACTGGGCATGGGAATTATTGACGGAAGTCTATAAAATCCCAAAAGATATTCTCTACGTATCCGTTTTTGAAGGGAATCCAGCCGAAAACGTGCCTTTCGATCAGGAAGCGTATGATATTTGGAAAACCTTAATTTCCGAAGACCGGATCATTCTGGGTAACAAAAAAGACAATTTCTGGGAAATGGGTGATCAAGGGCCTTGTGGACCTTGTTCCGAAATTCACGTGGATATTCGTTCTGCTGAAGAAAAAGCATTGATTTCAGGAAAATCTTTGGTCAATAATGACCATCCTCATGTGGTGGAAATTTGGAACAACGTATTTATGGAATTCAACCGTAAAGCTGATGGTTCATTAGAAAAATTACCAGCGCAACATGTCGATACCGGAATGGGATTTGAACGTTTGTGTATGGTTTTACAAGGCGTTCAGTCGAATTATGACACCGATGTTTTCACACCAATCATTCAGCAAATCGAAAAAATTACCGGAGCAAAATACACCATTAAAGCGAAGGACGAAGAAGAAGAAAAAATCAATATTGCCATTCGTGTTATTGCCGATCATGTTCGCGCCGTGGCTTTCGCCATTGCCGATGGACAATTACCGTCAAATACAGGAGCGGGTTATGTAATTCGCAGAATTTTGCGTCGTGCCATTCGGTACGGTTTTACATTTTTGAATACCAAAGAAGCGTTTATTTATCAATTGGTGGAAACATTGAGCAACCAAATGGGAGGTTCTTTTCCGGAAATTATTTCCCAGAAAAACTTGGTGATGAATGTGATTCGGGAAGAGGAAAATTCCTTTTTGAGAACATTAGACCAAGGATTGCAATTGTTGGAGAACGTAATCAAATCAACCGTAGGAACAATCGTTTCGGGGCAAAAAGCATTCGAATTGTATGATACTTTTGGATTTCCAATTGATTTAACCGCCTTGATTTTAAGAGAAAGAGGACTAGAATTAGATGAAGCGGGTTTTGATAAAGCGATGCTCGAACAAAAGACACGTTCTCGTGCCGCATCCGAAGTTTCTACCGAAGACTGGGTTACTTTAATTCTCGGAAATGGGGAAACATTCGTAGGTTACGACCAAGGGGAAAACGAAGTGAAAATTACGCGTTACAGAAAAATTGATTCTAAAAAAGACGGAATTCTTTATCAAATAGTCTTGGATAAAACGCCTTTTTATCCAGAAGGAGGAGGGCAAGTAGGGGATAAAGGAACACTAGTTTCTGCAAACCAAACTATCGAAATTGTAGACACCAAAAAGGAAACCAACTTAATTCTGCATTTCGCAAAAAAATTACCGGAGAATGTAAACGGAAGTTTTGTTGCCAAAGTAAATCAGGAATTGAGACTTTTGTCTTCCCGAAATCACTCGGCTACGCACCTGATGCACCAAGCTTTACGTTCTATTCTTGGAACTCACGTGGAGCAAAAGGGATCATTGGTAAACCCAAATTATTTGCGTTTCGACTTTTCTCATTTTGCTAAAATGACAGAAACAGAATTAAAGCAAGTCGAAGATTTTGTAAATGCTCGAATCCAAGAGCAATTACCATTGATAGAACGTAGAAGTATTCCTATTCAACAAGCATTAGACGAAGGAGCAATGGCACTTTTTGGTGAAAAATATGGAGATGAAGTTCGCGCTATAAAATTTGGGAACAGTATGGAATTGTGTGGTGGAATTCATGTGAAGAATACCGCTGAAATTTGGTATTTCAAAATCGTTTCCGAAGGGGCAGTTGCGGCTGGAATTCGTCGTATTGAAGCCATTACAAGCGATGCCGTAAAAGCCCATTTTGCTTTACAGGAAAAAACTTTGGACGAAGTTAAAGTTGCGTTGAAAAACCCGCAAGATGTGATGAAAGCGGTTCAATCCTTGCAAGACGAAAATGCTAAGTTGAAGTCGCGAATTGATATTTTGATGAAAGAAACAATAAAAAACAATATTTCAAAAGGATTAGTTAAACACATACAGCTAATTAATGGAATACAATTTTTAGCAACAGAATTGATATTGCCAAATGAATGGGTTAAAGATTTGGCTTACGAATTAGGTCATTTAGGAAAAAATATGTTCTTGGTTTTGGCCACGACCGAAGAAGGAAAACCAATGTTAAGTTGTTACATTTCCAAAGAATTAGTTGCCGAGAAAAAACTGAATGCAGGAACTGTTGTTCGGGAATTGGGAAAATTTATCCACGGCGGCGGCGGCGGACAAACCTTTTTCGCCACAGCTGGGGGTAAAAATGCTGCAGGAATTCAAGAAGCTTTAGCGAAAGCTGTAGATTTTGTGAAGTAAAATATTTGTTGAAGATTATATTTATTAAAAGCTCAAATATTGTTAAAAAATATTTGAGCTTTTTTGCTAAAAAAAAGTAAACGATGTTTTTTTATTGTTTATTTGTTAAAAAAATAAATATGAAAAAAATAGCTCTTTTACTAAGTGTTTTGTTAGTTGTGTTTTACTCTTGCTCTAAAGATGCTGTTTTAAATCAAGACACTATTTTAGTAAAAAAATATACTTCTACTATGGCTAATGGCCAAATTTTTACAAACACTATAACCTATAACGGAAATAAAATAGTTGATTTAACTCAACAAGGTGCCGGTAATAAATGGGTTTATACTTATACAGGAAATTTAATCACAAAAGTTAATGTTTACGATAATATTGGGACTTTAACTTGGACTATTAATTATTTTTATAATAATGATAATTTAATTAAGTCCGAAACTGTTGCATCACCTACGCCTACAATTATTGGTAGAGTTACATACACTTATAATAGTGATTCAACAATAAATGTTGTATACTCTCAAGTTGATACAACTACAAATCAAGAGACAATAAGAACATGGTCTAATAAGTATTATTTTTCTGAAGGTAATCTTGTGAAAACGGAAAGTACAGATATAAATAATGGAAGTTTAGTAACAAAGACAAGTACGTCTTTGTATGATTCAAAAAATAATCCCTTTAAAAATGCTATTGGATTCATTAAAATAAAATTAGATGATGATATTACTTTTGTTTCTGTTAATAATTCAATTGGAGATTTGGTTAATAATCAAGGAGTTTCACCTGTGGAAAAAGATGTCTATACATATAATGCCGACAACTATCCAATTGAGAGAAAAGTTTATTTTGATGGAAATTTAGCACTTACTAATCAATTTTTTTATTAAACATTGACTTTTTCAAGTATTATAGTAATAGAAGCTTTGGCGAAAGCTGTTGACTTTGTGATGTAAAATATTTCTTGAAGATTATATTTATTTAAAGCTCAAATTTTGTAAAAAATATTTGAGCTTTTTTTTTACTAAAATAAATTTAAACGATGTTTTTTTTATTGTTTATTTGTTAAAATTTAAATATGAAAAAAATAGCTCTATTACTAAGTGTTTTGTTAGTTGTGTTTTCCTCTTGCTCTACTAATAATGGTGGAAATAATTCACCAACAAATCCAACAAATAACGTGTTGGTTAAAAAAATTATTAAGTCTGATTCCAATGCTAATGTTTTAACTACAACTTCTTATGCTTATGATGGGAACAAAATTGTGAGTGAATCAGTTAAGGAAAATAGTATTTCGATGGGGGTTGATGTAGGCTATAACTATAGAACTGATTATATTTATACAGGAAGTCTAATTTCAGCTATAAAAGTAAAAATGATTTATCCCAATCTTCAGGAAAAATTGATGTTAAATACTGATTTTGTCTATGATAGCAGTGGAAATTTAACTTCTTCTTCAAGAGTACAGTATTTTGATACCTATCAAAATATTTTGAAAATTTTATATACACAAATTGATAATAATACTCAACAATTTAAAATGTCCCTGACAGATTCTAGAGATAATATTGAGAATCCAGTGGGAGAAGGCAAGATTGTTTTTGATGCGAATAGAAATATTATTAAAATGGGTTCTCCTGATGTTGTGAATGCTTTTTCAAGTTTTGATTATGATTCCAAATCTAATCCTAAAAAAAATATTTTAGGATTTAATAAAATTATATTTTTTGACCTACCTCCAAATTTTAACGTAAATCCTCTAATACCTCATTTAGATAGATCTAATAATATTTTAAAATCTAATATCCCTGGTTATTATCCAACAAATAACCAATCTGTTTATAATGCAGATGGATATCCAACGGAAATGAAACAATATATTGAGTACCTTGGGAATAACAATCTTGATGTAACCTTTCAATATTTTTATTGAAATTAATACTATTAACTTTTTTCAGGGATTAAAGGAAAGTAAAACTTTGGCGAAAGCTGTAGATTTTGTGAAGTAAAATATATTTAATTTTATAATAGAAACTCTTTCAGAACTTTCGTTCCGAAAGGGTTTTTTCTTGTTCAAAATGTCCTATTTAGTAATGTAGAATAGTCGTTTAACTGAAATATTGGGATTGTAACGATAAAAATTGTGGTTTTTATTTTCATTTTTTAGGTTTGACTATAAATCGCTAAAAGCCTTATATAATGATAACTGGGATTTTATTATGATAATGAAAAACACAAATAAAATAATTGGGCTGGTATGGGTGTTATTGATAACGCTTAGTTCTTGTACGAATGAAAGTGTTGCTTTGGTTCATGTTCAGTTATTGAAAAAGATAGTTGAAGTATCCGTTGACGGGTCTTCAAATACAACGCTCCTTACGTATGACGGGAATAAAATAGTGAATATTGATAAAGTTGACAAATTGTCGACGTTTTATTATACGGGCGATTTAATTACAAAAATTACAGAGTTAGACAAATCAAACCAGCACGTCAATACATCGCAATATTTATATTTAAATGGACAATTATCAAAAATTACTTCATCGGATAATTATGTAATAAATTATATTCATAATAGCGATGGGTCCGTTTCTTATGAGAAGTTAACAAAAGATTCAAATAATAATGACGTTAGAATCAATCACGGAACTTTGTATTTTCAAAACGGAAATCTTATTGAAGACGACAAATTTTTAGATGATGCAGGAACAGGAATTTTGTCCGAGAACACTGTAAATATAACCTACGATTATAAAAACAACGCCTTGTATAATGTTTTAGGTTTTAATAAATTGCTTGATTATTCTAAAACAATTTCCTCAAATAATAGTCTAAGTAGTTCTCTAACGGCATCAGTTAAATATATTGCTGAAGATCAAGCTACATCATCAATCACAATGAATCTGAATAAATATCAATATGATTCGAATGATTATCCAACAGAAATTGTTTCCCAAAACATACTATTTGGTGGAAATGATGCTAAGCATGTAATGTCACAATTATTCTACGATTAATTGCTTATTTTTGAAAAAAAATAAATGAAATTCAGAACCGAAATTCCCATCCTGAAAAGTAAATATCCAATAGATTATAATTCGAAAATCATCTCTTTGGGTTCTTGTTTTGCTCTGAATATGGCGCAGAAAATGGATTATTTCAAGTTCCAAAACAGTTGCAATCCTTTTGGAATCATTTTCAATCCGGTTTCTATTGAAAAAATTATCCATAAAGTCGTAACCCAAGAATTATTCACGGAAAAAGATATTTTTTTTCACGACGAACGCTGGCATTGTTTTGAGGTACATTCGGATTTAAGTAATCCTAATGCACCCGAATTAATTGCTAATTTGAATGAAATTCTTCAATCAACACATCAAAAAATTGCTGAATCAACTCATTTTATCATTACTTATGGAACGGCTTGGGTTTACAGCAATTTAGAAAGTAACACCATTGTTGCCAATTGTCATAAAGTGCCTCAAAAACAATTCAGAAAAGAAATTTTATCGGTGGCAACTATCGAAAAATCCATTCAAAATACGATTGGATTAATCCAAAAAGCGAACCCGAATTGTAAAATTACATTCACGGTTTCTCCAGTGCGTCATCTCAAAGATGGTTTTGTGGAAAACCAAAGAAGTAAAGCGCACTTAATTGCTGCAATCCAACAAATCCTAAATTCTCCAACGGGAGTTCCCCCTTTGGGGGCAGAGGGGGCTTATTTTCCTTCCTACGAAATCCTGATGGATGAACTTCGTGATTATCGTTTTTATGCAGACGACATGTTGCATCCCAGTGCGTTGGCAATAGATTATATTTGGGAACGATTTTATAAAAGCTGTATTTCTGAAGAAAGTCATGCTATAATGCAGGAAGTTGAAAGTATTCAAAAAGGATTATCTCATCGGCCATTCAATCCTGGAGCTGATAACCATATAAAATTTGGAGTCAAATTGTCTGAAAAAATATTGAATATCGTCTCTCAATATCCGTTTATGGAATTCTAATGTATAAAAAAAACCGCAACATTTTTGTTACGGTCTTCAAAGTCCCTTCTCTTCGCTTTGGGATGGGATTTACTTTTTTGTCGGAGGATATTGTGCCAATATTTTTGCAACAAATTGATTAATTAGTGCTTCTTTTTCAGCACGGTTTTGTGTTATATAACCCACGCCTTCACCTTCCCAAACTAATTCCTTTTTCTTGGCGTCAATTAAATCAATGTAAAGTGTGCCCTCAGTGGATGTGCTTACGTAATTTTGCCCTCCCCATAAATAAGGATTCCAACCCCAACCCCAGCCGTAACCCCAACCAACATTAAATTGAGACACATCGACTTGTTCTCTTTCTTTGGTAAAAATATTAACCAGTAAATCAGGATTTTCACTTTTGGTCATTCCTTTTTTACTAAGTTCAAGGTCAATGGCATTAAGAATTCGCCTCTTATCTAATTCTGAAATTTGAACTTTGTCAATACCACTTCGATGAAAAGCATAGGTTTTGTATTGGCTAAAATCGACACCTTTGTCAAAATCGGAATACACACTCACTGAACTGCAGGAGCTCAATACAAAAAGGAGTAGAATTGGAATTAATTTAATTGCTTTCATATTTTTTGATTTAAAAGATTAAACTTGAAACAAATTTTCGTCAACTATATTAGGAAGCGTAACTTTCAACAAAGGTTGGGTTTCCATTGCCCTTTTTATGGCGAAAATGGCGCCTTCATTTCGCGCCCAACTTCTCCTTGAAATTCCGTTGTTGACATCCCAGAAAAGCATTGATTCTATGCGCTTTGAAGCTTCTTTGGAGCCATCAAGAACCATACCAAAACCACCATTTATAACTTCACCCCAACCTACGCCTCCACCATTGTGAATCGACACCCAGGTAGCGCCACGAAAACTATCGCCAATCACGTTTTGTATCGCCATATCGGCAGTAAAACGAGAGCCGTCATAGATGTTGGATGTTTCCCGATAGGGAGAATCCGTTCCCGAAACATCGTGGTGATCCCGACCCAAAACCACTGTTCCAATGGCACCTTTGGCAATAGCCTGGTTAAAAGCTTCGGCGATTTTCATTCTTCCCTCGGCATCGGCATAAAGAATTCGGGCTTGTGAACCAACTACCAATTTATTTTCTTGTGCTCCTTTTATCCAATGAATGTTATCTGCCATTTGCTGCTGGATTTCTACTGGAGAATTTCTTTTCATTTCTTCCAAAACTTCGCAGGCGATGGTATCTGTTTTTTGCAAATCTTCAGGATTTCCCGAGGCACAAACCCAGCGAAAAGGACCAAATCCGTAATCAAAACACATGGGACCCATGATATCTTGTACATAACTTGGATATTTGAAATCAATGTGATTTTCGGCCATAACCTCCGCGCCAGCTCGAGAAGCTTCCAACAAAAATGCATTTCCGTAATCGAAAAAATACGTTCCTTTTGCGGTGTGTTTGTTGATGGCATTGGTATGACGACGAAGTGTTTCCTGAACTTTTTCCTTGAATAAATCAGGATTGTTGGCCATCATTTCGTTGGCATCTTCAAAAGATACATCCGCAGGATAATAGCCACCAGCCCAAGGATTGTGTAGCGAAGTTTGGTCGGAACCCAAATCGATATAAATGTTTTCGTCGTAAAATTTTTCCCAAACATCCACAACATTTCCAAGATAGGCAATCGAAACGATTTCTTTATTGGCTTTCGCTAAAGCGACTCGTTGCACCAATTCATCAATGTCATCAATGACCTCGTTAATCCAGCCTTGACTGTGGCGAATGTGTGTGATTTTTGGGTTGACTTCGGCGCAAACCGTGATGCAACCGGCAATGTTTCCAGCTTTTGGTTGAGCACCACTCATTCCGCCGAGTCCTGAAGTGACGAATAATCCTCCTTCTGGACTTTTTTTGATTTTCCTGAAACCATTTAGAACGGTGATCGTGGTTCCGTGAACAATGCCTTGCGGACCAATATACATATAGCTTCCTGCGGTCATTTGACCATATTGGGAAACACCCAATGCATTCATTTTTTCCCAATCGTCAGGTTTGGAATAATTTGGAATGACCATTCCGTTGGTCACCACAACTCGAGGGGATTCTTTATGGGAAGGAAACAATCCCATAGGATGACCCGAATAAATCGTGAGGGTTTGTTCGTCGGTCATTTGCGATAAATAGTGCATTGTCAATAAATATTGAGCCCAGTTCTGGAAAACTGCTCCATTTCCGCCATAGGTAATTAGTTCATGGGGGTGCTGTGCCACAGCATAATCCAGATTGTTCTGGATCATCAGCATTATCGCTTTTGCCTGCTCACATTTTCCGGGATAATCCGAAATGGGTCTGGCATACATCGTGTAATCGGGGCGAAAACGGTACATATAAATACGGCCATAAGTATGTAATTCCTCGGCAAATTCCGTGATTAATTCCGCATGATGTTGCGGTTTAAAATAACGAAGCGCGTTGCGAAGCGCCAACTTTTTTTCCTCTGCCGAAAGGATTTCTTTCCTCTTAGGTGCATGGTTTATTGCTAATTCATACGGTTTTGGAAGAGGTAAAATAGTCGGAATTCCTTGTTGTATTTGTTCTTTAAATGTCATAATTATTTGTTTATTGCTCATAGTTTGGTCAATATAAAAACTTTCAATGAACACTATTGCTTTTTTATATCCCCTGTTTTTTTATTGAATCCATACGGACAATGGCGGCAACTGCTTTTGCAACAATAGCCTCTTTTTAATTGATATTTCTCGGTGAAACATTTATAACCCTCGGGGGTATAATAAAAATCTTCACCTTCAATTAATTTATTTTCATAATGCTTATTCATAAACACAAATTTAGGTACTTTAAATGAATGTTTGTATTGTTATCAAATTTTTAATGCCTAAAACTATTAATGATTATCAGTATGTTCCTATGTGTTTGTAAAATATCAAAAGGATAAAGAAAATGAAGTTTTTATAAATCAGGAACGAAATCATTTTAGATAACAATTATAGTTCTTGCTGCCCCGTTTTTTTTAGGATTTTAATCAATTTGTATACGAATGATCAATGTTAGAATGTTGATTTGATCTATAGAATATCAACTTTGAACATGAGGCTTATTCTAAAAAAAAAGTCTTCCTTGTTTTTAAAATACATTGATAAGAGAAAAAGACAGTCTTATTAAATAAAAATGACAATTTAAATATTTGGTGGATTTTAAAAAAGTGTTAAAATAACAGATAATTAATTTTAATTATTTTTTTTTTATAAATTAGTTGTTTAAATTATTGATTATGAAAATAATGCATGCCTTAATTTTGTTTTGTATACTTATTTGCACAAAATCTTTTGCGCAAGTGGGTATCGGCAACACTAACCCACAAGGGGCTTTAGATATTACCTCTACTACTGATGGTTTACTTATTCCTCGTGTAGCTTTAACAGCAACTACAACGGTTCTTCCTGTTGTGACAGGAACTGAATCAGAGTTAGTTTATAATACAGCAACAGCTGGAGACGTTACACCGGGTTATTATTACTTGAGTACTGCTACAGGACCATGGGTTCGATTGGCAGCGGGTGCTTCTACCGCTTGGGAAATAAATGGAAATGCTAACATAGTAGATGGAACTAATTTTATGGGAACGACCAATGATGTTGATGTTGCTTTCAGAAGAAGTTCTGCTGCGGCAGGAAAAATTGGAACTACAAGTACTTCATTTGGTGTGGGTGCATTGACATCTGGTGCCGCAACTAATAGCACTGCATTTGGTAATAGTGCGCTATCCGTAAGTACAGGGAGTAACAACGTGGCAATGGGTCAATTTGCATTACAAAATTGCAATACCACGGCCCAGTGGAATACGGCTGTTGGTACTGAAGCATTGAGAGGAATTAATTCCAATGCGGCTCAAGAAAATACTGCTGTTGGTTATAAAGCTTTGGCTTTAGGAACTGGTACTATAACAAGGTCTACTGCCATTGGTGCTTTAGCTTTACAAAACAGTACAGCAAGTAATAATACTGCGGTAGGTTATTTTGCTTTATCAGGTTCTGCAGGAGGAACAAATACCGGTGCAGATAATACAGCGGTAGGTATAAATGCTTTGAGACAAAATATCGCAGGAACTACAAATACAGCTATGGGGGCTAATGCTTTGGCTTTAAGTCAAGGCGGATCTAATAACGTAGCGGTAGGGGGTAATTCTTTACAAGGTGTAGGAGCAACTACTTCGGGTAGTGCAAATACGGCTATAGGATTTGATTCTGGAAAAATTTTCACTTCAGGAGGGTCTAATGTATTTGTAGGACAGTCAGCAGGAAGTGCTACCACGACAGGTAATGCAAATGTTTTCATTGGAAACGCAGCGGGTTCTGCAGAAGCAGGTGCGACAAGTAATAAATTATATATTGAAAATACAAATGCCAATGCCATAAATGCTTTACTATATGGAGATTTTACAATTGGTTCAAAAATCCTTCGAACTAATAGTCAATTTCAAATTGGTGATCCAGCAGGAACAGGTTATGTGTTTCCTATTGCTCGAGGAACAATAAATCAAATTCTTGTAACAGATGGGTTTGGTGTTTTGTCATGGACTACGCCTACTGCGGAATCAAATGATTGGACTATAGTAGGAAACACCAATATAGTAGATGGTACTAATTTTATGGGAACAGGTGCCGCTACAAATGTTGACGTTGCTTTTAGAAGAAATAATGCAGCAGCAGGAAAAATAGGAGCTACAAGTACTTCATTTGGGGTGGGTGCATTGACATCTGGTGCTGCCACAAATAGCACTGCAATTGGAAACAATGCGCTATCTGTAAGTACAGGTAGTAACAATGTAGCAGTAGGTCAAAATGCTTTACAAAATTCCAATACCACAGCTCAATGGAATACAGCTGTTGGGACTGACGCTTTAAAAGGAATTAACAATGCTGCTGCACAGAATAACGTAGCTGTTGGATATCAATCTTTGGCTTTGGGAACAGGAAATATAAGCCAATGTGTCGCCATAGGTTCTAAAGCTTTACAAAACAGCACGGCACAAAATAATACCGCAGTAGGTTATTTTGCTTTGGGAGGTACAGCAGGACCAAATACAGGTACAGATAACACAGCTATTGGTATTAATGCATCGGCGCAAAATATTGGAGGGACTCTTAATACTGCTGTTGGTTCAGAATCATTAAATTTTAACCAAACAGGAAGTAATAATGTTGGTGTAGGTTATCGATCTTTAAAGGCAGGGGGAAGTAATAATGTCGCCGTAGGTGTAAATGCTTTAATAGTTAACACGGCAACAGGGAACACTGCAATTGGGTATAATACTTTAGCAGCAAATGTTGCAACAACAGGTAATACTGCGGTAGGCTATACAGCATTGGCAGCAAATACTGCAGCAAATAATACGGGTATAGGTTACACAGCATTAGCCACAAACACTGGAGCTGACAATACAGCCTTGGGGTATCAAGCTCTAAAAGCAAATACAAACGCCATACAGAATACGGCTGTGGGTGTTAATGCTTTACAACAAAAAACAACTGGTTCTGCAAATACTGCTATAGGACACAGTACTTTAAATGCAGTTGGTACTTTTGATAATGCAACGGCAGTTGGTTTTCAAGCTTTAACTGCAAATACTGCTAGTAATGTTACTGGTATTGGTTTTCAGGCTTTGGTTGCAAATACATCTGGTATACAAAATACAGCCGTGGGTTTTCAAGCTTTGTCAACAAACACCACTTCAGGAAACAATACAGCACTTGGACATCGTGCTTTGGCTACTAGTACATCTTCAGATAATACGGCAATAGGTTATAATGCATTGGCAGCTGCAGCAGGACAGTTTAATGTTGCTGTGGGTTCGAATGCTCTGGCAACTAGCACAGGAACAAATAACACTGCTTTAGGATTCCAAGCTGGAAATGCAATAACAACGGGATCTAATAATATTGCTATTGGTTATAACACCCAAGTACCCACTGCTACGGTAAGCAATCAATTGAGCATTGGTAATGTGATTTATGGTATAGGTTTAACAGGAGCAGGAGCAGGAAATATAGGTATTGGCAACGTTACAGCCCCAAATTCTACACTGCAAATTGGTGGGTCTTTGAGTATGCCTATTACAACAGTTGGGGCTTATACCGCAACCGATTCAGATTATACAATAATAGCCAGTGGAGGAACGATTACTTTGCCAAATGCTTATGGTAGAACAGGAAGAATTTATGTTATCTCTTTAGGATCAAGTACTGATGTGGTTATAGATGCAACTTCTTCTGGTCAATTGGTTCGTGCAGGATCAGCTAGTAATACTTGGGGAATAAATAATCATGGTGGTGGTTATGGGATGACGGTACAAAGTAATGGCACTAATTGGGTAGTTATTGGATTAAGTAATTAAGAAATATTTTTGAGTATCAAATTGAAATTATCATATTAAAATCATGATTAAAAGAAAACATAGTGTCTCATTGCCGCTTTTTGTGCTATTATTTATAGTGTCAAATAGCATAATGGCGCAATTGTTTGTGAAAAATAGTTATGTTTATGTAAGTAACCAATATCTTTATGGAACTCAAGACCTAAACTTAAATACAGCTAATAGCTATCTCTATTTGCGAAAAGAAGGTCAATTATTGCAAGGGACTACAGGTTCTGGAACGAATAAAGGATTAGGAAGTTTATCTGTTTTTCAGGAAGGAACCGTTAATAATTATGCTTATAACTATTGGTGTTCACCAGTGGGCGGGAATATTGCAGCTGCGGGAAATTCTCCTTTTGGTATTACCCAACTCGGTGTACCTACCACCACCATAGCTACTACGGCAGCAACGATGACGAACAGTTTAGATGGAACTGCCGCACCCTTATCTATTGCAAATAATTGGATTTATAAATTTTTATCTTCGGCAAATTATTCTGATTGGATTAGCGTTGGTTCTGCATCCACTATTAATACTGGTGAAGGATTTACTATGAAAGGAACAAGTGGTTCTGATGCAACTATTGTCGATGGAGTTACAAATAACCCCGGAAGCAACCAGCGTTATGATTTTAGAGGAAAACCAAATGATGGTACTATAGATATTTCAGTTGCAACAGGAATGTACACACTTATAGGAAATCCCTATCCATCAGCTATAGATTTGTCAGGATTTTTATTTTCTAATACCGCAAGTATAGATGGAATAGCCTATTTTTGGGAACAAGATAAAACAGTAAACTCTCATTTTTTAACAAGTTATGTGGGCGGTTATGGCGAATTTGCTCCAATTTCAATGACAAGTACAGGTGTTTATACTCCAGCTCCTTTTTATACCTATGATGGCGCAGGAAATCAGATAGCAGCAACTGGGGCAACAGGTACTAATTTTCAACGACGATTTTCTCCTGTCGGGCAAGGCTTTATGGTTTTTGGTACGGCAAACGCAACGATACAAATGAAAAATACATCTCGTGTTTTTGTTCAGAAAGGGGCAGCAAATTTTTCAGAATTTGCAAAAATAAAGATTAGAAAAACAAATGTTGATAGTAATTTTCTTCCAGCAATACCTTCAGTTTCGGGCTTTGATTATACAACGGTAAGCAAATTACCCGTGCCACAAATTCGATTGAATGCCATAACGAAATCAGGTTTGTTATTGACAATGGTTTTGGCATTTGATCCATCAGCAACAGATGCAGTCGATTATGGTATGGATGCTAAATCGTCCAATGATAATTTAGATGAAGAAGTTTATTTTGTAATAGGTAGCGATTCTTATAATATCAATACATCTAACTTTGACATCAATAAAAAATTCCCATTAGGACTTAGAAACACTACCGATGCTACTTTTAGTATTAATGTGAATTCGGTTGTAAATTTATCCGCTGTCGAAAATATCTATATCCATGATAAAAGTAATGATACCTATCAAGATATAAAAAACGGAGTTTACACAGTAGCTATGCCAGCAGGTACTAATACCAGTAGATTTGAAATTGTCTTTAAAAATGATGTTGTGGGGGTTAAAGATTTGGTAAATCAAAACACCTTCGTAGTACGGCAAGATAACACTATTAAAAAATTAATAATTAGCAATCCTTTGCAAAAATACATTGCTTCCTGTGGTGTTTATGATGTTGTCGGCAAGTTGAATTTTATTAAAAACCAGTTGGGAACGGATTCCTTTTATTCCTTTTCGACAGCCAATCTAAGTAACGGGATTTACATCGTGAAATTAACTACAATCGACAAATCAGAAATGGGAACGAAAATCATAGTGAAAAACTAAACCCAAAACTATCTAGTGCAACCAAGAATTAAACTAATTTTCACTAAAATTTACTGCTTTTAATTATCAGAATTTTAATTTCAAAAGGTAGATTTTGTGTAATTCAATTTTAAAAATTAATCAAATTTGTTATAATTTAAACAATTGCTTCAACAGTTCGCTTCTATCGGGTTGTGGCGAAAAATTTAAAAAAGGGAATGCCGTACTGTGTGCCTTGTATTTTTAAAACGATTCACTTGGGTTCGTAAAACATCAATCGGATAAAGAAAATGATTCCTTTTTGGATAGGATGTTTTTATGAAGTTTCTGTTAAGGCTCATTCAATAGTAAGACATTGATTTGGCTTATAGAAACATACTTAGGAGTGAGAAGCATGAGCCAAAGAAAAAGACCTTGGTTATTTAAAGCAAAGGTCTTTTTGTTATTTTTTTTGAATAAGTTTAGTTTTATCGATACCAGTTACCAGAGCCATCAGACCAGAACTGAATATTTACGCCAGCACCTGTTGAAGAGTGAATAGGAATTGTAGTTGTGGAGCTGAATGTTCCGTTTAAATTTTGCATACTTCCTCCGCCAATATGACTTAATGTTACGGTGCCGGTGGAATTGGGATCACGGGTAAAACTTAATAAACGTCCTGCGCAAGTATCAGAATCTGGTAATGTAATTGTTATATTAGAAGAACCATTGGTCAAAATAACTTTGCAAACATTATCTGCTAATGTTGAGGTAGAACTTATCGAAACAAGATTTAAGGAAATCGAACCATTAACATCTAAAGTTGAAGTGGGACTTGAAGTCCCTACACCAAGACTTCCTGCATTAGTCAATCGCATTCTTTCATCAAAAAACGGAGTTGCTGCTTTACCAGTCGCAAATATGATTGATTTGGAATTGTTGGCGTTGGCTATATACATATCCTGCCCACTCCCCACATAACTTACATCGTTCGCACCGCCTATGTTATAAGCCGTAGGATAGCTGAAAGTGGAGTTGTTTATTCCAATCCAGGCAAAACCCGAAGTGTCGGATCCATTATCAGCAGTGGCATTATAGCCGCTTTGAGCGTGTGTTCCTGTGCTTGTGTTCTGAACGTTAAATTGTAGAAAATCGTTGATGCTCCCCGTTGCGTTTACTACGGTATTTACCACAGTGGTTCCTGCGGCTACATCTAATTTTGAAGCTGGTGCAGCAGTTCCAATACCAAAATTACCTGCATTGGTTAGTCGCATTCTTTCATTAAAAAACGGAGTTGCAGCTTTACCAGTCGAAAATATGATTGATTTCGTATTGTTGGCGTTGGCAATATGCATGTCTTGGCCGCTGCCAACATAACTGACGTCATTGGCTCCGCCAATATTATAGGCAGTAGGAAAGCTAAAGGTGGAATTGTTAATCCCAATCCAGGCAAAACCAGTTGTTGCTGAACCATTATCAGCAGTGGCAGAATAACCACTTTGTGCTTGTGTTCCGGTGCTTGTATTCTGAACGTTAAGCTGTAAAAAGTCGTTGATGCTACCAGTGGCATTTATAATGGTATTATTAACAGTAGTTCCTGTGGCGACATCCAGTCTTGCGGCCGGTGAAGCAGTTCCAATACCTACATCTCCATTCGATTTGATGCGCATGCGTTCTAGATTGTTTGTTCTGGTTGCCAAATCGATTGCATCAGTTGTTCCTAAAAAATTAGTTGTGGCCACAGTACTGGAATTTCCTAGCAACGACCAGCCTGAAGTGTTTGCAGTTAATAATCGATTCCATAATGATCCATCCCAGTAATAATAACCTGGGGTAACTGCTGTTCCTCCAGATCCGGCCGTGGCTGTATTGTAGATTTCTGTACCGGCAATGGGAGCCGCCGCTGTTTGCGGATTTATTACCGGTGCAGATGTACTTGTTGATGTTAGGGCTACTTGCGGAGGAACAAATCCGTTTGTTGTAGAGCTAATTTCGAAGGCACCTCTAGGAGTTGTGGTTCCGATGCCTACTTGGGCAGTAGCATTTTTGAATGTAAACAGAATTACTAAACAAGATACTATTAAGTTAAAATTTTTCATAATTAGTAGGTTTTTATTTTGGGAAATGTGTCAAACTGTGTTTAAAATTAGTTATTTATTTTTTTAAAAACTATTTTTTTAGGATAAATAAATTAAAATAATATTTATTTCCTATTTTATTTACAGCTTTAAAGGCATATATTTTAGTTGAACGGCAATATTTATTTATTTTTAAGTGTAT
>CAIOTL010000085.1 GCA_903861155.1 uncultured Bacteroidota bacterium | reverse complement strand
TTAGCTGATTTGCCAACGACTTCAACCAATGGAATTACGGGGACTTGGTCGCCGGCAATAAACAATACTGCAACCACAACGTATACTTTTACGCCAACCTCAGCTCAATGTGCCACAACTCCAGCAACTTTGACAATTGTAGTAAATCCATTACTCGCCACTTTCGACCCAGTTGCGCCGATTTGTTCTGGGCAAGCATTGGCAGCTTTGCCAACGACTTCAACCAATGGAGTAACCGGAACTTGGTCCCCAATCATAAACAATACAGCAACCACAACCTATACTTTTACGCCAACGGCTGGTCAATGTGATACCACCCCGACTAATATGACCATTATTGTGAATCCTATAATCGCTACTTTCGATCCCGTTGCACCAATATGTTCTGGAGATATCTTAGCTGATTTGCCAACGACTTCAACCAATGGAATCACTGGGACTTGGTCGCCAATCATAAATAATACAGCAACGACCACTTATACTTTTACGCCAACTACTGGTCAATGTGCCACAACTACAACAAGTTTGACTATTATTGTGAATCCGATTACAGCTATTTTTGATTCTGTTGCTCCGATTTGCTCGGGAGATGCTTTGTCCGATTTGCCAACGACCTCAACCAATGGAGTTAGTGGAACTTGGTCACCGGCAATGAATAACACCGCGACAACTACTTATACTTTTACGCCAACTTCAGGTCAATGCGCAAAACCTATAACAATGACCATTGTTGTAAATCAGCTAATCGCTATTTTCAATCCCGTTGCACCAATATGTTCTGGAGATATTTTAGCCGATTTACCTACAACTTCCGCCAACGGAGTTACTGGAACTTGGTCACCTACAATTAATAACACTGCAACCACAACGTATACTTTTACGCCAACCTCTGGTCAATGTGCTACCACCACAACCGATATGACTATTGTTGTAAATCAGAAAATCACACCCGCTTTTAGTGCAATTGCTCCAATTTGTTCGGGTTCTACAAGCCCAGTTTTACCCACAAAATCAACTAATTTGATTACGGGAACTTGGAATCCAGCAACCGTTAGCAATACCAACTCGGGAACTTATACGTTTACTCCGGATGCAAATCAGTGTGCTTTTCAAACAACTCTGGATGTGACTATAATTCCTAATATCATTCCTTCATTTGATCCAATTCCAGATGTTTGTTATGGCACAACAGCTCCAAGTTTATCAAATTCTTCCAATAACGGAATAGTTGGAACATGGAATCCAGGTGTAGTAAGCAATACATCCTCAGGAACCTATACTTTTACTCCGGATCCAAACGGTCCTTGCGCAACTTCTGTTACATTAAGCATTAATGTAACCATTATAACACCCAGCTTTAACACTATTGAACCAATTTGCGCAAACACAACAGTTCCGAATTTACAATCGACATCTAACAATGGAATAATTGGTACTTGGAATCCAGCCACAATTGACAATACAACCACCGGAACGTATACGTTTACACCTGATCTAGGTCAATGTGCACCACCAACAACGATATCTGTCACCGTTAACCCATTTGTTGTTCCTAGTTTTAATGCTATTACACCTATCTGCTTCGGATCAACAATTCCTGTTTTACCATTAATATCAAACAATGGATATACTGGAACTTGGAATCCTACAACTGTCAGCAATACAACTACAGGAACTTATACTTTTACACCAGATGCAGGACAATGTGCATTTGAAGCAACTTTGGACGTTACAGTAATTCCTAATGACACTCCAACTTTTACTGCTATTGCTCCTATTTGTTCTGGTTCTGCAAAACCTGTTTTGCCCACAACCTCAAATAATTTGATTACCGGAACTTGGAACCCATCAACCGTTAGTAATACTTCTTCGGCAACTTATACTTTTACCCCAACTGTAGGTTTATGCGCATTACCAACTACTTTGAACGTTATCGTTTATCAATCTCCCACTGACATTGTTCTTAAAACAACAGATGTTGTCAATGATGGCCCTGATGGAATTATAGAAATTAATGTTACAACAGGCGGATTGAGTCCATACCAATACAGCATTAACAATAGCTCGTTTACTCCCAATTTGACCTATCCTAATCTTCTTCCGGGCGATTATACCATTACTGTTCAAGACGCAAACGGTTGTGAATTTAATAAAGTGGCAACCATAAACTCTATTTGTATGTTTCCAAATGCCATTTCTCCAAATGGTGACAAATTAAACGACATCTTTAATCTAAATGGTTGTAATGTTGTTAAACTAGAAATATTCAATAGATATGGAAGAAAAGTAAATAGTTATAGCAATTACACGGATCAATGGGACGGAACCAATAGTAACGGGGAAGCGCTTCCTGACGGCACCTATTTTTATGTTGCCGAAATGAAAGGCGGCGTTTCAAAATCAGGCTGGGTGTTTATAGCCAGATAATTAAAAGTAAAAAGCTCCAAATGGAGCTTTTTACTTTTAATACTTTTTTGTTTAAATAATAAATTATCGATTCAACCACCAAATATTCGCATTTAAAACCATTGCAAAACTCACCCAAAGCAAATAAGGAATGAATAAATAGCCCGCGATTTTGTTGATTTTATCAAACTTTGTATAAGTTTCAAAAATCATCAGCCATAATAAAATAATTTCGACACCAGCCAACATTGGGTTTTTCAAACCAAAAAACAAATACGACCACAAATCATTTAAAGCTAATTGAATCGCAAAAAATACCAATGCTCTTTTAACAACTTCCTTGTCAAAATCGATTTGGCTCCAAACCAGTCCAGCCGCAACTCCCATCATAACATAAAGCATACTCCAAACGGGAGCAAAAATCCAGTTCGGTGGATTAAAACTCGGCTTAACCAATGTGGGATACCATGTAATAATTGCAGACCGAGTAACTATCCCAGAAAAATACCCAACTACTAAACACGTAACTACAACCGTCAGAATTCTAGTAATCTTGTTCATAATTTAATTTTTTTACAAATTTAATCAAAACTTCATCAGGATTCAACAAATAAACAAATCAAGGTATAAACCAAAAAAAGTATCTTTGCATAAATTTTTTATTAAATGTTTACAGCTAACGATTTTATACCGACTCCATATTCCAAATCTTTAAAAAAAGGAAGCTTTCAATGGAGTTCGCCTAGCAATATTGCTTTGGTAAAATATTGGGGGAAAAAAAATGACCAAATTCCCGCAAATCCTTCAGTGAGTTTTACCTTGAACAATTGTAAAACGATGACAACTTTGGCTTTTGCCAAAAAAGTGAATAGAGATGATTTTTCTTTTGATCTGCTTTTTGAAGGAAAATCCAAAGAAGATTTCAATCCCAAAATTCAACAATTTTTCGAAAGAATTTTTATTTATTTGCCTTTTTTGAAAGACTACCATTTTACGATTGATACTCGAAATACTTTTCCACATAGTTCTGGAATTGCATCATCGGCTTCGGGAATGGCAGCTTTGTCGATGAATTTAATGAGTTTGGAAAAAGCTATAAATCCAGAAATGGACGAAGATTATTTTTACCAAAAAGCCTCTTTTTTGGCGCGTTTAGGCTCTGGAAGTGCTTGCCGAAGTGTAAAAGGAAAAGTGGTAGTTTGGGGAAAACATGAAAATATTTCAGGAAGTTCCGATTTGTTTGGCGTAGCATTTCCGAACAAGATTCACGAGAATTTCAATAATTTTCAGGATACCATTTTATTGGTTGACAAAGGCGAAAAGCAAGTTTCGAGTTCTCTTGGTCATAATTTAATGATCAATCATCCTTTTGCTGAAAGGCGTTTTACTCAAGCACACGAAAATTTAGATCAATTAATTTCTGTTTTTGAAAGCGGAAACTTGGACGAATTTATCAAAATAGTCGAAAGCGAAGCCTTGACATTACACGCAATGATGATGACTTCAATGCGCTATTTTATTCTGATGAAACCCAATACCTTGGAAATCATCGATGCGATTTGGAAGTATCGAAAGGAAACAAAAATCCCGGTTTGCTTCACTCTCGATGCAGGTGCCAACGTTCACGTTTTGTATCCAGAAAACGTAAAAGAAAACGTTTTGCAATTTATTAAGAACGAATTAGTTGGCTATTGTCAAAATGGTCAGTACATTTGTGACGAAATTGGAAATGGGAGTCAATTAATAATTGATAATTAAATATGAAAGGACCTTTATTTTACTCAAAAATATTACTCTTTGGAGAATACGGAATTATTCGTGACTCGAAAGGTTTGTCTATTCCATACAATTTTTACAATGGTGCACTGAAAAGAGACGCAGATCCATCGGAAGAAGCGATAAAATCCAACGAAAATTTGAAGCGTTTTGTTTCCTATTTGGAAACTTTGCAAAACGAACAAGAGGAACTGGTAACTTTCGATTTGACAACATTAAAAAACGATGTCGAAACCGGAATGTACTTTGATTCTAGCATTCCACAAGGTTACGGTGTTGGCAGTAGCGGCGCACTTGTAGCGGCTATTTACGACAAATATGCCCAAAATAAAATTACCGTTCTTGAGAATTTGACTCGAGAAAAGCTATTGAAACTAAAAAATATTTTTGCCCAAATGGAATCCTTTTTCCACGGAAAAAGTTCGGGATTAGATCCTTTGAACAGCTATTTGAGCATTCCTATTTTAATTAATTCCAAAGACAATATCGAGGCAACCGGGATTCCTACCCAAAGTTTCGAAGGAAATGGCGCCGTATTTTTATTGGATTCAGGAATTGTGGGCGAAACGGCTCCAATGGTGAGTATTTTTATGGAAAACCTGAAAGATCAAGGATTCCGTACGATGTTAAAAACCCAATTCATAAAACATACCGATGCCTGCGTCGAAAATTTCCTTGGTGGCGATATGAAATCTTTATTTGCCAACACCAAAAAATTGTCAAAAGTCGTTTTAAATCATTTCAAACCAATGATTCCAGAACAATTTCACGGAATTTGGCAAAAAGGAATTGACACCAATGATTATTATTTGAAATTGTGTGGTTCAGGAGGCGGAGGTTACATACTAGGCTTTACCCAAGACTTGGAAAAAGCAAGAATTTCTCTGAAAGATTATAAGCTTGAGGTAGTTTATCAATTTTAAAATGTTAAATCGGAAGAACAAAATAATAGTGATGAAATTCATCAGTTTGTTCTCTGTTATTAGAGGTTACAACATCCCAATAATCATTTTGGCCCAATATTTTTCAGCGATATTTATTCTTGCTCCCGAAAAAAGACCGTTGTCAATTCTTCTCGATTTCCATTTGTTCCTCATTGTTTTTGTTTCTTCCTTGACGATTGCATCAGGCTATATCATCAATAATTTTTACGACAGCAAAAAAGATTTGATTAATCGCCCCAACAAATCAATGCTCGACCGATTGATAAGTCAAAAAACAAAATTGCAAGTCTATTTCAGCCTAAATTTTATTGTTGCTTTTCTGGCCATTTTTGTTTCTTGGCGCGCTTTTATGTTTTTCTCGGTTTACATTTTCTTGATTTGGTATTATTCCCATAAAATAAAAAAACACCCAATTATCGGTAATTTAACGGCTGCATTTTTGGCAATTTTGCCTTTTTTCGCCATTCTTTTGTATTACAAAAACCTATACGAAGTCATCTTTGGTCACGCCACTTTCTTGTTTTTGCTGATTCTGATTCGGGAAATGATAAAAGATTTGGAAAACATCAAAGGCGACTTGGCAAACGATTACAAAACCATTCCCATCATTTATGGCGAAACAGTATCGAAGAAAATAATTACCGCGTTGACAATTGCTACCATAATTCCGATTTACGTTTTAATCGAAATTTTCGACGTCGGTTATATGGACATTTATTTTTATTCCTGCCTGTTCATTTTGATTTTTTTCGTGCTACGCCTTTGGAAATCCAACACAAAAGAACAGTATTTATTGCTTCACAATGTACTGAAATTCTTAATCGTTGCAGGCGTTTTCTGCATTATTCTCATCAATCCAAGGGTGTTGTGGCACGGAAGAAAACTGTTAATGACGATGTGAATTTTCAGTAGCTTTTTCCTGCTGTACGCTATATCTTTTGCGGTGAACTCCTCCATAAAAGTAATTGTGAAAACAATTCGACCATCAGGACTAAAGAATCAAAGTGCTGTTAACCAATAATAAACTATCTTTGCAAAAATTTTAGAATATTATGAATAACAAGGAAGGCAACAACAATAAAAGTGGTGGTAGAGCAAATAGCTCTAGACCCAACTCGAATAAGCCAAAACCTGCGATGCAAAAAAGGGCACAAGGGCCTAAAAAAGTAAAGACAATTGTTAAAAAAGTTGCAGATACAACTGACAAAGTAGAGAAAAAACCAAATCAGGCACCCAAAAGACCAAAGGCAAAAGACGAAATTCGTTTGAACAAATACATTTCTAATTCTGGCGCGTGTTCGCGTCGTGATGCTGATATTTATATTCAATCCGGAAACGTGAAAGTAAACGGAATTCCTGTCATAGAAATGGGATATATGGTAAAACCTGGTGACGTAGTGAATTTTGACGGAGCGGTTTTGACACCTGAGAAAAAAGAATACATCTTGTTGAACAAACCCAAGAACTTCACGACTGCACTTGACGAAGGTCAAGAATTTCGCAATGTTTTAGAATTGGTAAAAGGCTCAACCACTGCAAAAATTGGAGCAGTAGGTAGAATGGACAAGAACACAACCGGTTTGTTATTATTTACTAACGACACCGACATGATTCGCAAATTCACTTTGCCAAGCCAGAAATCATCAAAAATTTACCAAGTTTCTTTGGATAAGAACTTAAAATTCGAGGATTTGGAAAAAATAAACAAAGGACTTGTGCTTGATGGACATCGCGTTTTTGTGGAAGATATTAGTTATATTGAGGGTGAGTCAAAAAGTGAAATTGGTTTGAAACTAAGATCGTCCAATGTCAAAATAGTTCGCACTATTTTCGAACATTTTAGTTATGACGTTTTGAGAATTGACCGAGTTGCATTTGCAGGCTTGACCAAAAAGAATTTGCCCCGCGGAAACTGGAGACATCTTACAGAACAAGAAATTATCAATTTAAAAAATGTATAATATTTTAAATTGAAACCTATGAAATCCCAAATAGTTTTGGGATTTTTTTATTCCCATAAACAATGACACCCGAAAAAAATTTATCAATAGCGCACCTTTGGTTTGAAGCATTTAACAATCATAATTTGGAAAAATTATTGTCGTTATATGATGATGATGCAAAGCATTTTAGTCCAAAATTAAAAATCAAACATCCCGAAACGAAAGGTTTTATCACAGGAAAAGAATCATTGCGAGATTGGTGGAAAGATTCATTTGATAGATTAACCACATTACATTATAAAGTGACTTCGTTAACTTCAAATTCCGACAGGGTTTTTATGGAATATGTTCGTTCCGTCGAAAACGAAGAGGATATGCTTGTTGCCGAAATTTTGGAAATCAAGGAAGGAAGGATAATTGCTTCAAGAGTGTATCACGGGTAAACTGTTTCCTATTGAACAAAACTTAATTTAAATTGCTCTATTTCCATTTCAAGGTTTCCATCAACCGCTGCATATCGTTCCTAACGTAACTTGCGGCGGGCATAATAGAGTCAAAATTGGGTTTGGCATAGAAATAAACGGAGCCTGTTACGAAATGTTTAACGCTATCTGTTGCATAAAACTGTGAATTGGTAGCTGCATTTCCATTAACTCGATAAAACATTCCATATACTTTTTTTGAAGGATTCAAAAAAGGTTGTTCTAAAATATTATCCGCTTTTATGACGTGTTCATAGGTTAATTTTTGGGCGTCCTTCAGTAATTTATTGACGTTATTGTTTACTGGTTTATAAGTGAGATATATCGTGGCTTTCATTTTTGGATAGGAAATGGTGAATCCGCAATCCTTCTGTCCCTTGATAGTGGCTTCAGAATTCATTTCGAATGAAAAAGGACATTGATTTTCGAAATTCACGTATTTTGCCTCTGGATAATCCAAGCGCAAATAACTCGATGGTTTTGGTAAAACATCGTTTTTACAACTAAAAACAGTAAATAACGCTATTAAAAGTATAGCTATTGTCAGTTGTTTTATGGGCATTACATATTTATTCAATGGTGACTTTTATTTGTTTGATGCGTTTTTTATCTACTGATTCAACGGTAAAAACACAATTTTTATATGCGATTTTTTGATCCTTTTTTGGAAAATTACCCACAATTTCGAGAACAAATCCTGCCAATGTTTCGGCTTCTCCTTTTTTTATTTCGAACAACTCCTCATCAACATCAATGATTCTATAAAAATCCTTGAGATTTATTTTTCCTTCAAAAAGATAATTTTTATCATCTATTTTAGAAAAATTAATATTTTCTCCGTCGAATTCATCGCTAATATCTCCCACAATTTCTTCGATAATATCTTCAAGCGAAACCAGACCCGAAGTACCTCCATATTCATCAACCACAATAGCCAAGTGACTTTTTTTGCTTTGAAAATCCTTTAACAAATTATCTATTTTTTTGTTTTCAGGAACAAAAAAAGGTTCTCGTAGTAAGGTCTTCCAATCGAATTCGTCCTTGTCAATATGTGGAAGTAAATCTTTCACGAACAAAATACCTTCAATTTGGTCTATGTTGTCACGATAAACCGGGATTCTGGAATAACCCATTTCAATTATTTTGGAATAAATAATCGCAAATGTTTCCTCAATCTCTAATGCAAAAATATCAATTCTGGGACTCATCACTTGTTTGGTATCGGTATTCCCAAAGGTCACAATTCCTTCTAAAATTTTTTGCTCCTCTGTAGATGTTTCTTCAGTATCCGTGAGTTCAAGCGCCTGAGATAATTGATCAACCGAGAAATTCGATTTTTGTTTTCCCAGTTTATTATGTAAATAAATAGTTATTTTACGCATTGGCAAACTGATGGGAGAAAGTATTATATCGAGTCCCGCCAAAGGATAGGCTACCAACTTGGCAAATTTGACATTGTTTCTATTGGCATATACTTTTGGCAAAACCTCGCCAAACAACAAAATCAAAAAAGTGACTACTATTACTTCGAAAATAAATTTCAAAACGGGAGAAGTAATGCTGGAAAATATATTATGCCCTATAAATGAAAACAAGATTACCACTCCAATATTGATAAAATTGTTAGCGACAAGCAGCGTTGCTAATAATTTTTTAGGTTTTTCCAAGAGATCCGAAATGATTTTTCCTTTCGAAGGATGCTCAATCAAGGTGTCATCAATGTCTTTCTGGGATAATGAAAACAAGGCTACTTCGGCACCGGAAACCAATGCGGAACAAAACAACAAAGCGAATATCGCGATAAAACCAAATACTAAATCAGTATCTAGAGTATAAACTAAATTGAAACTGGGCTCTGGGTCCAAATTAAAAAAGATTAGTTAAACAATCAAAACGGTAAGTCATTTTCTGGCAAACCATTTTTCTCTGGGACAAAGTTAATGTTTTTTACAAGCTCGGGGCTGGAAATTTGTTTGTTGTTTTCACTTTCTTTCTTGGTCGACAAGAAAGTAAACTCGGTAACCTGAATCTCGGTGGTGTATTTCATAGAACCATCTTCGGCCTGCCATTGGCGAGATTTAATGCGTCCTTCTATGTATATTTTATCTCCTTTCGAAAGAAATTTTTCGCAAATTTCGGCGGCTTTATTGCGTACAACCAAGTTATGCCACTCCGTAGAAGTGATTTTTTCATTAGTCGTTTTATTAATATATACTTCATTCGTGGCCAACTGAAATCTTCCAATGCAATTTCCTCCATCGAAATAGTGCATCTTAATCTCCTCACCAAGATGACCTATCAACATCACTTTATTTAAGGTTCCATTCATTACTATAAATTGCTATTTCAACCAAAGATACATATTTTGCAAAATAATTAATTCTTTTCGATAAAATTAAAAATCACAATCGGGAAAGGAAATGTTTTCAATGCTTCAGCATTTATCCCGTTTTCAATTGTTCCTTTTACACTTACTTTCCAAAATTTGATATGCAAATGTTGATGAGAGAGTTTGTGAATTAGACTTTTTTCATTGTGCTCAGAAATACTTATAAGTTCATTATTTTTGAAAAAATCATTCTTAATATTAATAGAAATGGTATTAAAATCTTCTTCCTTCTCCGTTTCAATCAGCGGAAATTCATAGAGATTATGCCAGATTCCCTTGGCTGTCCGCTTTTGAATTATCGTGTTTTCATTTTCGTCAGCAACAACCAAATAATTAAAAAATCGATTCCTGACTTTCAATTTCTTGGAATTCAGAGGCAATTGATCGACTTTCTTTTTTTGCAAAGCGGCACAACTCGTTTTGAAAATGCAAATGCCACAATCCGGACTTTTAGGAACACATTGCAAGGCGCCAAACTCCATAATCGCTTGGTTGAACAAGGCCGGATTAGCTTCGCTAAGTTCGGCTGCGCCTCGGGTGTCTTTTGGCATCAATTCGAAAGCCAGAGAAGCGAACTCTTTTTTGGCTGAAGTCTGGGCAATATCTGTTTCAACATCAAAATAACGCGATAAAACCCTAAAAACATTTCCGTCTACAACAGGAACCGCCTCATTATAGGAAAAGGACGCGATTGCCGCAGCAGTATATTCGCCAACACCTTTTAATTTTAGCAAGTCCATATATGTATCAGGAAACACTCCTAACAATTCCGAAGCCACAAATTGTGCCGTTTTATGCAGATTTCGAGCACGGGAGTAATAGCCCAAACCTTGCCAAAGTTTCAAAACCTGCTCTTCATCGGCTTTTGCCAAGTCAAAAACGGTTGGAAAAACAGTCATAAAAGAAAGAAAATACGGAGTCCCTTGAGCTACTCTAGTCTGTTGAAGGATGATTTCGGAGAGCCAAATTGGGTAAGGATTGGATGTATTACGCCAAGGTAAATCCCGTTTATTTTGTAAATACCATTGTATTAGCGAGTTAGTGAAATCCATAATTAAATTTAGATTAACAAAAGTATAAGTTTATGTCATTAAATTTTAATGAATTAGCTTGAATAATTGTTTTTTTAATTCCTATATTTGCAATCTCAAAAAATTAGTATACCATTATAAATTACGCAAGAAAATGACTAAAGCAGATATCGTTGCAAAAATTGCAGAAAAATTAGGTCTTGAAAAAGGAGATGTTCAAGCAACCGTAGAGACTTTTATGACCGAAGTAAAAAACTCATTAGAGACTGGAGACAATGTTTATTTAAGAGGATTTGGAAGCTTTATTGTGAAAACAAGAGCCGAAAAAACTGGAAGAAATATTTCAAAAAATACCACTATCAAAATTCCGGCACACAATATTCCAGCCTTCAAACCTGCAAAAGTGTTTGTTGAAGGAGTAAAAGTTAATAACGAAGCAAAATAAAAAAATTTATTAATCACAAAATCACCAACTATGCCAAGTGGTAAAAAAAGAAAGAGACATAAGGTAGCAACGCACAAACGCAAAAAAAGAGCGAGAGCTAACCGTCACAAAAAGAAAAAGTAGTTTTAAACTACTTTTTTCTTTTTAACCGTTCATTGAAATTGAGAAAAAGATGAAAAGATGAAAGACGAAAAGATAAAAGACCAAAAAAAATCTATTATCTATTAATCTATTATCTCAAAGTCTTTAACTCCCCGGGTTCAATACCTGTTAAAATTATTGTTTAATCCATCCTTGCTGAAAAGTTGATGGTTTATAGTTAATGGTTTATAGTTTTCAACTACAAACAACAAGCAATAAACAACAAACACAAAGTCAGGATAAAAATTTACAACGTGAATAAAGAATTAATCATTAGATCTAGTTCCGAAGCCGTAGATTTTGCCTTATTAAAAGATGGAAAACTAATTGAATTACACAAAGAAGAAGAAAAAAGCAACTTCCAAGTTGGTGATATTTTTATTGCCAAAATAAGAAAACCAGTTGCTGGACTAAACGCTGCTTTTGTAAATGTAGGCTTCGAAAAAGATGCCTTTTTACATTATCACGATTTGGGTCCTAATCTAGCTTCCCAACTGAAATTCATAAAACTTGTAAGCGCAGGTAAAATAAAAGATTTCTCCCTAAAAAACTTTCAGTTTGAAAAAGAAATAGACAAAGATGGCTCGATTATAACCATTATCAATGCCAATCAATCTATTTTAGTACAAGTTGTCAAAGAACCAATATCTACAAAAGGACCAAGAATTAGCGCTGAGCTTTCTCTTGCCGGAAGATTTATTGTTCTCGTTCCGTTTTCTGACCGAGTTTCTATTTCTCAAAAAATAGAAAATAAAAAAGAAAAAGAGCGTTTAAAAAAACTTGTGCAATCCATCAAACCAAAAGGATTTGGTGTTATTGTTCGCACAGTAGCCGAAGGCAAAAATACAGCCGAATTAGAAAAAGATTTGCAGAACCTGCTTAGCAGATGGACTGCAATGTGTAAAAAATTACCAACCGCTCATCAT
>CAIOTL010000084.1 GCA_903861155.1 uncultured Bacteroidota bacterium | reverse complement strand
GTTGCCATTCCGATAGTTTCTAATCCTGAAGCGCAATATCTATTGACTGTTACACCGGGAACATCTTCGATTTTTAATCCCATCAGGGAAATTAATCGTCCTACGTTTAGACCTTGTTCGGCTTCCGGCATTGCGTTGCCCACCATTACGTCATCGATGCGTTTCTTGTCGAAATCTGGCAATTCATTCATCATAAACTGAATGGTTTCTGCAGCGAGTTCATCAGGGCGTTTGAATCTAAATACGCCTTTTGGAGCTTTTCCCACGGCGGTTCTGTATGCTTTTACTATATAGGCTGTTTTCATTTTTTTTAGATAATAGAAGAAAGAAGAAAGAGAAAAGACAATTATAGTTAACGTCTTGTTTCTTGCTTCTAACCTCTTGGTTCTTATTTTTCTAGTTGCGAAGCGGTTTCCCTTTGGTTAACATAAATTGGATGCGTTCCAATGTTTTTCTTTCTGTGCAAAGCGATAAAAAGGCTTCTCTTTCGATATCCAATAAATATTGTTCGGAGACCAATGTTGGTTCGGATAAATCGCCACCAGCCATAACATAAGCCAGTTTGTTGGCGATTTTTTTGTCGTGGACCGAGATGTATTTTCCGGCTTCCATTTGGTCGGTTCCTACCAAAAACATTCCTAAAGCTTGCTTGCCTAAAACTTTCACATCATTTCTGCGAATAGGCTGGGTGTAACCCGCTTCTGCCATTAGCAAAGCATGTTTTTTGGCTTCAGCAATTTGGCGGTCTTTGTTTACTACGACAACATCTTTTCCGTGTTGCAATACTCCCAAGTCAAAGGCTTCGTATGCCGAAGTCGACACTTTTGCCATAGCCACAGTTAAGAAATATTCTTGTAACACATTCAGTTCGACATCGTTTTTACGGAATAAATCTGAAGCTCGCAATGCCATTTCTTTCGATCCGCCACCTCCTGGAATTACTCCAACACCGAATTCTACCAATCCAATGTAGGTTTCTGCAGCAGCAACCACTTTATCAGCGTGTATACTCATTTCGCAACCGCCACCCAAAGTCATTCCATGTGGGGCAACCACTACCGGAATTCCTGAATAACGCACACGCATCATCGTGTCCTGAAACATTTTGATAGCCATATTTAGTTCTTCATATTCTTGTTCGACCGCCATCATAAATATCATTCCAATGTTGGCACCCACTGAAAAATTGGCTCCCTGGTTTCCAATAACTAAACCTTGATATTCTTTTTCAGATAAATCAATGGCTTTGTTAATGGCCTGCAATACATCGCCACCAATGGTATTCATTTTCGACTGGAATTCCAAGTTCAAAATTCCATCACCTAAATCCTGGATAATGGCTCCGCTGTTGCTCCAAACTTTTTTACTTTCGCGAATGTTATTCAAGATGATAAAAGCGTCTTGTCCAGGGACTTTAGTTTGTGTTTTATTTGGAATATTGAAAAAATAAGTAGCTCCTTCTTTAATTGAATAAAAACTTGAACTTCCAGATGCTAACATTTCACTTACCCAGGCTGGGGGAACCAAACCTTCATTCTTAATCATTTCAATTCCTTTGGCCACACCGATGGCATCCCAAATTTCGAAAGGACCATTTTCCCAACCGAAACCTGCTTTCATAGCATCATCGATTTTGTATAATTCGTCTGTGATTTCAGGAATTCTATTCGAAACATACGCAAACATTCCAGCAAAACTTCGTCTGTAGAATTCTCCTGCTTTGTCTTTTCCTTTAATCAAAACCTTGAAACGATTGATGGGTTTATCAATGTTTTTTGTGAGTTCTAATGTTGCAAAAGAAGCTTTTTTAGCAGCACGATATTCCAATGTGTCTAAGTCCAAAGACAGAATGTCTCGTCCTTCTTTTTTATAAAAGCCTTGGCCTGTTTTGCTTCCGAGCCATTTGTTTTCCATCATTTTGTTGATGAAATCCGGCAATTTGAACAATTCGTGTTGTTCGTCGTTCGGGCAGTTTTCATAGATTCCGTTGGCAACGTGAACCAAAGTATCCAATCCAACCACATCAACCGTTCTGAAAGTCGCCGATTTCGGTCTTCCAATAACGGGTCCGGTGAGTTTATCGACTTCTTCGATGGTCAATTCTAATTCTTTGACCAAATGGAACAAACTTTGGATTCCGAAAATTCCAATTCTGTTTCCAATGAAAGCCGGAGTGTCTTTGGCCACGACCGAAGTTTTGCCCAAGAATTTTTCTCCATATATAGTTAGGAAGTCGAAAACTTCTGCAGAAGTTTGAGGGCCAGGAATAATTTCAAATAATTTTAAGTACCGAGCAGGGTTAAAAAAGTGAGTTCCGCAGAAATGTTTCTGGAAATCTTCGCTTCTTCCTTCGCTCATAAAATGAATCGGGATTCCGGACGTGTTTGAGGTTATTAATGTTCCCGGTTTGCGGTATTTTTCTATTTGTTCAAAGACCATTTTTTTGATGTCCAAGCGTTCTACCACAACCTCGATAATCCAGTCTACATTGGCAATTTTTGCCAAATCATCGGTGGTGTTTCCAGTCGTAATTCGACTGGCAAATTTCGGATGATAAATAGGGGAGGGCTTCGATTTTAGTGCATTTTGGAAATGTTCGTTTACTAGGCGGTTGCGAACGATTTTGCTTTCAAGGGTTAATCCTTTTTTGGATTCGGTATCAGTAAGTTCTCTTGGAACAATATCCAAAAGCAGGACTTCGACACCTATATTGGCAAAATGACTAGCAATGCCCGAACCCATAATTCCGGATCCGATTACAGCAACTTTTTTAATTGATCGTTTCATTTATAAAAAGGTTTCGGCTTTATGCTACTAGCAAGAAGCGTTTAGTTAAAATATTTTCTTTTCTGTAATTAAATCATTGATAATTTCTGAAACTTCAATAAAATGAAGAAGATTTTCTTCTGAAATATATTGTTTCAAGGTTTCGTTGAATTTCAAAACGGTGTTTTTTGATAATTCTCTTTTTTCTTTTCCCAATTCAGTTAAGTAAATCAAAACACCACGACCGTCATCAGGGTTTTTCTTTCGAATAATTAAACCTTTTTCTTCAATAGATTTCAGCGTTCTGGTTAAACTTGTAGCTTCCATTCCCATTTTTGGACCCAAGGCTGTCGACGGTGTTCCATTGTCTTTGTCGATGCTCAATAAGGCAAAACCGGTCGCCATTGTCGCTCCGTATTTTGCAGCTTCCTCATTATACATTCTGGCAACAGCTTGCCAAGTTGCTCGAAGTATATAATCTATTGTTTTATCTTTCATATTTTACGCGATCAATTTTACATTAGTTTTTTGTTTATTGGATAATTAATTGTCAGTTTTTTTTATACGCTGTCGTTATACGACAACGATTTAGTTCTGATTCCAAAGATAATAAAAAATACTATGCGCGCATAATAAATTTATTTATTTTTATTCCAAATTTTTGCATAAAAAAACTCCCCAAATTTTTGGGGAGTTTATAAAATTAAACAAAATTTCTATTTCATTTTTCCATTTACGAGGGCAATGGTTGCTCCTACTAGAGCAGACATTATGATGGTAAGAATGATATCAAGCCCCATCATTTGCCAATTAATATCGGTGGTTGCTTTCATTGCGCTTGCAAAAAAATCATAATAAAAGGCAAGGAATAATCCAATGATAGCTCCAGCTTGTAATCCTGTTTGCCAAGTTGAAATTTGAGCCCATTTTACAAAAATGTAGGAGATAAACAGTCCTAATGTTAAACTTCCTAATGCAATCATCACTAAGTTCATTTCCCCAGTAACGGGAAATTGATCTTTAAAAATAATTCCATAAAACAACCATCCCAGTAGATAATCAACAATACCACCTACAATACCTGAAACTAAAAAAAATTTTGCATTCATAATTTTTGAATTTATTGGTTTATCAAATAAAAGTATTAAAATATTGAATATGTGATAATTATAGTTTAAAAAATTGTTAACTATTTAATTAATTGTAATGTTAATAACGTTTATTTTAAAAGGCGTCTTGCAATAGATGGTTATTAACTTTAAAAAAAACATTTTTTAGATTTCATAAAAGCTCCGCTATTAAGTCTTTCAGTAATTTTATTAATCCTTGGAAATTGCTTTTTTGATCATCCAATTGGGAAAGATGACTTCCATTTTTTTTGCAATGATGGATCTAACTATAAATTTTATTAAATAAATGGATATACTTCTCCATGACTATTTTTCGTTTCAGTTTTAGAGTGGGAGTGAGGTGACCACCTGCAATGGACCAAATATCTGGAGTTAATTCAAAACGTTTTATTTTTTCCCAATTACCAAATTTCTCATTTAAAATATCTACTTCTTCCTGAATTCGTTCAATAACTTTTGGATTTGTAATGATTTCTTCATTGGTTGCGCCAGATGTAATTCCGTGTAATTTTTCCCATTCTCTAACAAATTCAAAGTTAGGCTGAATGAAAGCCGCCGGCATTTTTTGTCCATCACCAATGACCATAATTTGCTCAATAAAACGAGATTGTTTCATTGCGTTTTCCAGTAATTGTGGCGAAATATATTTGCCTCCTGAAGTTTTAAACATTTCTTTCCTTCGATCTGTAATTTTAAGGAAACCTTCGTTGTCAATTTCGCCTATATCACCTGTATGAAAATACCCATCTCGAATTACTTCATTTGTCAAAGCCTCGTCTTTATAATATCCCATCATTACGTTGGGACCTTTACAAAGAATTTCTCCGTCATCAGCAATTTTTACTTCTACATTATCAATTATTTTTCCAACAGTTCCTACTTTAAAACCTTGATTCCTCATGTCATTTACAGATATTACCGGCGAAGTTTCGGTTAATCCGTATCCTTCCATTACTGGAATTTCTGCTGCTGCGAAAACTCTGGCAAGCCTAGGTTGTAAAGCCGCACTACCAGAAACCATTAAATCTAAGTTACCACCTAATCCCGCTTTCCATTTGCTGAAGATGATTTTCCTTGCTATTTTTAATTGAAATTCATACCAAAATCCATTGACTCCATATGGTTCATATTTCAATCCTAAATCAACAGCCCAGAAAAATATTTTCCTTTTAATTCCTTTGAGTTGCAATCCTTTTGAATAGATTTTATCGTATACTTTTTCAAGTAGCCTTGGAACAGCTGACATTACGGTAGGTTTTACCTCATTTATATTGTCACTGATTTTGTCTATTGACTCTCCAAAATAAATTGAAACACCATAATACTGATATAAATATAAAATCATCCTTTCGAAAATATGGCAAATAGGTAAGAAGCTCATGCTACGACTTTTTCCCTTTTCGAAAGGAATTCTTGCGGCACTATCTAAAACATTTGATACAATATTTTTATGTGAAAGCATAACTCCTTTTGGTTTTCCTGTCGTTCCCGAAGTATATATTATGGTAGCCATATCTTCGGATCTGACATTGTTTTTCCTTTCTTCGACCAAATTCTGATTGCTTTTGTCTTCGCCAAGGACAAACAATTCTTCCCAATTTTTGCAACCTTCAATTTTATCAAAGGAAAATACTTCTTTTAGATTAGGTAGATTTGGTTTTATTAAATTTACTTTTCGAAACACCTCATTATCAGATACAAAACAATAGATGGAACCGGAGTGATTTAATATGTATTCATAATCAGCTTCGGAAATAGTAGGGTAAACAGGGATAGTTTGCGCCCCGATTTGTAAAATTCCAATGTCCATTATATTCCATTCGGTCCTGTTATTGGAAGAAATTAGAGCAATTTTATCGTCTTTTTGAATTCCCATTTGCAACAATGCTCTAGAAACGGCATTAGCTTTTGCAATATATTCTTCCGTTGATGTTTTTACCCAAACCCCATTATACTTGGTAACCAAAGCATCTGGAATAGAATAATGCTCTAATTGAAAATAAGGAAAATCGAATAATCGGGTGATACTGGTCATTTTAAAAAGGAGTTAATTTATCGCAAATTAAGTAATAAATTATTAGTGACCAATTTTTATGCTTTTAAATATTTTGACCAAAATGAGTTGATTTTATCATTTAACTATTTTTTTTGGACTCAAAATATATCTTGCATTCTGATTTTTTTCATAAGTTTAACAATGCCTAATTGATTAATTGTAATATATTTGCAAAGTTTAATTAATTGATACTAAAATGCAGAAACACTTGCGCTTGAATGAGTATAAAGCATTGTTTTATAGGCTTTTACTGGCTTATTTTTTTTATTTCATTGCCAGAATTCTTTTTTATTTATATGATAGCGAATTGTTGAGAGTAGATTCAGTTTCGGATTTTCTTTCGCTTTGTTATTATGGTTTGGCTTTTGATACCACGGCAATCTTATATGTAAATCTTCTTTTTATCTTGTTTTCGGTGTTGCCTTTTTTCAAAAACACGACCATCAAATATCAAAGAAATCTTTTGTACCTTTATTTTATTACTAATTTATTGGCCTATGCCACTAATTTCATTGATTTTATTTATTACAGATACACTTTTGCTCGGACCACAATTGTGGCGCTGAATGTCATTGAACACGAAACTAATAAAAAAGTTTTGTTTTTTAGTTTTATGGTCGATTATTGGCATGTTTTAGCATTATTTATCTTGTGTTCGGCTCTTTGGATTTATTTGTATAAAAAGGTAGAGGTAAAGTTTTCGATGCCAACAAAAAAAATACCTTATTTTGGTTTTTCTACAGTTGGATTTTTATTGATTATTTTGTTTACAATTGGCGGTATTCGTGGTGGTGATTTTAAGAAATCAACCCGACCAATAAACCTTTTGGATGCCAGTCGTCATGTGAAAAACATTGTCCATTCGGATATTGTGCTCAACACGCCTTTTGCAATTATACGAACTTTATTTGCTAATAGTTTCCTTAAAACAAACTATCCCGGAGTTAGTGAAAAATTGATTTTAGACAAAATTCAACCCATAAAACAATATCATAATAATCCGGAAACTAAACCCAATGTGGTTATTTTTATTCTGGAAAGTTACGGTCGTGAATATATTGGAGCATTCAACAAAAAAGCGAATATTCCAAATTATAAAAGTCATGCGCCTTTCCTAGATTCTTTGTCACAGCACAGTATGATTTTTACCAATGCGTATGCCAATGGACGACAATCGATACATGGAATGTCTTCTGTTTTAGCTGGAATTCCTTCGTTTAAAGATGCTTTTACATCTTCGCCATATCCAAAACAGAAAATTGAATCGCTAGTTTCCACGCTGAAAAGCGAAGGATATGATACCTCGTTTTTTCACGGTGCGGCAAATGGGTCTATGGGATTTTTAGGTTTCGGAAACATTCTTGGCATCGAGCATTATTATGGAAGAACCGAATTTAATGACGATTCGCAATTTGATGGTTTTTGGGGGATTTGGGACGAACCTTTTCTTCAATTTATGAAAAATACTTTGGATAAAAAGAAAACTCCCTTTCAAGCTACTGTTTTCACGGTTTCTTCTCATGAACCTTATATTATTCCTGATAAATATAAAAATAGATTTCACGATGGCGAAATCCAAATGTACAAATGTGTAGAATATACTGATTTTGCCTTAAAGCGATTTTTTACTGAAGCTAAAAAGCAGCCTTGGTTTTCGAACACCATTTTTGTTTTGGTTGCTGATCATGGCAATCAGGTTTTTTATGATGAATATCGAAAACCGATTCAGCGTTTTGCAGTTCCCATTATCATCTACAAACCCAACAGCAAATATGTGGGTGTCGATGATGATTTGGCACAGCAAATTGATATTTATCCAACGATTTTGGATATGATTGGATACCAAAAACCTTTCAGAAGTTGGGGCCGAAGCTTGTTCGACAAGAAATTAAGCAAACCATTTGTTATCAATTCGACCGGTAGTATTTACCAGTTTATGCGAGGAAATTACATTTGTACTTTCGACGGTAAAAATGCGCTTGGGTTTTATGACAAAAACGATAAAGCATTAAAAAATAATTTAATTAAAAATAAAAATTCAGAAATGGATGATCTCGAATTGCGTTGCAAAGCTTTCATTCAAGATTATATGAACAGAGTTGTCGATAAAAATATGTATGCCAAACAATAATAATAAACTAATTTGAGGATGAGATTGCTTCGTTCCTCGCAATGCCATAAAAAATGAATAAAAATAAAAAAATAATTGCTTTTTCAGTACTTGCGATAGTATTGATATTTGTTGCAAAATATGTTTATGATATGAATATCAATCATAATTTTGAAACAATAACAGAAGGTAAAGTCTATAAATCAGGTGTGATTCCACCGAGTGAAATTGAAAGTTATGTCAAGAAATATCATATCAAATCAATTGTCGATTTGCGTTTTCCTGGAACAGCTGATTTGGTAAACAATCCCGAAATACCAGCAGAACTTACTGCCGAAAAAGAAGCAGTAGCTAAAATAAAAGGAGTTAATTATTTTAATAATGGCTCTGACCAAGTTCCGAAACAGGAAAATCTTGATAGGTTCTTCAAAATCATGGATAACAAAGCCAATTATCCGGTTTTGATTCATTGCTATCACGGTATAGGTCGTGCCGAAATGTATTCGGCAATTTATCGAATCGAATATGAGAATTTCACTGATGAAGAAGCACGAAATGGTGTTAGAACCCTAATAAAATGGAGTTCCTTTGACGATGGCAAACCTAAAGGTGAATATTTGAAGGCTTATAAAAGCAGAAAGCAATTGGCTGGAGAGAAGAAGTAGTTTTGAAT
>CAIOTL010000083.1 GCA_903861155.1 uncultured Bacteroidota bacterium | reverse complement strand
CGATTTAGCAATGAATCACCCAGTAGCTTTCAAAGCAATACTTAATAAAGTAAAATAAACGTTTTATCAACTCAATTTAAGATTACTTACTTATATAGAAACCCAGTCGAAAGATTGGGTTTTTTTATATATCATTTATATTGCCAAAGACATAGGCTTAGTGTAATTCTCCTTTTAATTTCCCTTCAGAATCCGTCTTTTAGTAACCCCTATTTTGGCTTAAATGTTTCAAATTAATAATAAAAAAATCACAATTATTGTAACAAAAATCCTGATTTTAGACTGATAAAATCAGTCATCACAATACTTTTTTGTACATTTAATCCAAATCAAAAACCCTACTTTTATGAATAAATTCTTAAACCTAGCTCTAAGTTGTTTCCTTTCAATTTTCTCATTTAGCCAGACCAAAAAAATAACCCTCGATCAAGGCATTTTAGAACAAAATCGGCAATTCAAAGCCGATAAATTATCGGGGTTTCAGTGGATTCCAAACACAAATAATTACGTTTACTACACCGACAAGATGACCAAAATGATGTTCGCAAACGCAGTAAACAACAAAGCGATACCATCGCTAACTTTGGACGGAATCAATAAAGAATTGGGCACAAATCTTAAAAATCTTTCCGGCTTGGAATGGATTGATGCCAACACGATTTTGGTAACCGATGAAACGAAATTCTCCACCTATTCATTATTGACCCAATCCGGGACAAAAATACAGGAAATTCCAGAAAGGGCAGAAAATCAAACTTTTGACAAAGCGAAAGAAAACTTGGCTTTCACCGAGAAAAATAATTTATATTTTTTGAATAAAAACAAGGAAAAAATAACCGTTACCAGCGAAACCAATGAAGGAATTGTTTCGGGACAGTCGATTGCCAGAAATGAATTTGGAATCAAAAATGGAATATTTTGGTCACCAAAATCGAACTTTCTAGCTTTCTACCAAAAAGATCAAACCGAAGTCGCCGATTATCCTTTGCTCGACATTACCGAAACTCCAGGGAAACTGGTCAGCATAAAATACCCGATGATTGGTCAAAAAAGCGAAAAACCAAGAGTTGGAATCTACAATTTGGCAACTAAAAAAACGGTTTACATTTCGCCAAGAGGAAATCAAGACGATTATTTGACTAATCTTTCCTGGACTCCAGACGAAAAACAGGTTTTTATTGCCGAACTCAATCGCGGTCAAAATGATATGTCGTTGAACGTTTATGATGCGCATACCGGAACTTTTGTTAGAACCATTCTTAATGAGAAAAACGACAAATGGGTCGAACCCGAACATCCCGCTTTTTTCCCAGGCAACAAGTCGGATAATTTTGTTTGGATAAGCGAAAAAGACGGCTTCAACAACCTGTATTATTACTCCATCGAAGGAAAATTAATCCAACAATTGACCAACAATAAATTTCCAATCAGGGAAATTACGGGAAGTAATGCTGCCGGAACCGAAATTTATTTCAAGGCAACGGGAGAAAATCCAACGAATATGTTGGCTTACAAAGTCGATTTAAAAGGCAAGCAAACCTTGATTACCAAAGACCAAGGAGTTCACAATTTTATAGCAAATTTTGATGGAACCTATTTTTTGACGAATATTCCAATCCTTTCACTCCATCGAAATCATTGATCTACGACAAAAAACTGAGAACAAAAACACTCTTGATAAGCGAAAACAAATATGCTGATTATCAAATGGGAACTGCCGAAATTGGAACTATAAAAGCCGCAGATGGCGTGACCGATTTATACACCCGATTAATAAAACCGAGAAATTTCAATCCAACAAAAAAATATCCGGTTTTGGTCTATCTTTATGGTGGTCCTCATGCCCAAATGATTACTAATTCTTTCTTGGATGGCGCCTATCTTTGGATGTATTGGATGGCGGAACAAGGTTATTTAGTTTTCACTATCGACAATCGCGGTTCGGATAATCGTGGTTTTGCGTTCGAAAGTGTAATTCACGGAAGAATGGGGGCAAACGAAATTGACGACCAAATGAAAGGTGTCGATTATTTGAAATCCTTGCCCTATGTCGATGGAAATCGCTTGGCGATTCACGGCTGGAGTTTTGGCGGATTTATGACCACTTCCATAATGTTGCGAAAACCGGACGTTTTCAAAGTGGGCGTTACTGGCGGACCGGTTACCGACTGGAAATATTACGAAGTGATGTATGGCGAACGCTATATGGACACTCCGGCCGAAAATCAAAAAGGTTTTGACGAAGCCAGCACCTTGAATTACGTGAATAATTTGAAGGGGAAATTGCTCTTAATCCACGGAAGCAGCGATGACACCGTCGTGATGCAAAACAATTTAGTCCTAATCAAAAAGTTCATAGAAGCCGAAAAACAAGTTGACTTTTTTGCCTATCCGATGCATAAACACAATGTCACAGGCAAAGACCGAGTGCATTTAATGACAAAGGTTTTGAATTACGTGATTGAAAACAATAAGTAGATTTTGAAATATAAAAAAACACCTCAAAGATTATGGAAATTTTTGAGGTGTTTATTGTTTGTATAAGACTACGTTTTATGTTTTTTCTTTCTCGCCGCGGGAAACAAAACGTTGTTTAAAATCAATCGATAACCTGGGGAATTAGGATGCAAATCGAGCACTGTTGCCGGGTCTCCCACTCTATGCTGGTAATCCTCGGGATCGTGACCACCATAAAAGGTGAACATTCCCTTGCCATTTTCACCGTGAATATATCGCGCTTCGCCATTGAGTTCGCAGCTTCCCATCACCAAAACATTCGATTTTATGAGCGCTGGATCAAAAGAAGTCGTTTGTCCCATAAAACCTTTGATCAATTTAGTATGGTTTTGGCATAACATAGTGGGAATTGGATCCCATTTTGCCGAAAATTCCATCAAGGTGAAATAATCCTTCTCCATTGGAATCTTCCTTTTTTCGGTCATATCAATATCGGAAAATTCATAATGTTCCGGTTTTCTATCCAAAATGAAATCCTTGAACGCAAAAGTATTCACATAATTTATTTTAGTTTGATAATTGGCGTCGCTAGAATCTCCATCGAACATTGGTTCGCAAATATCGACGCCATCTGCCGCCAAAGCAATGTCAAAACTATCCGTTGCCGAACACATCGCGAACATAAATCCACCGCCAATGACGAAATCCCTGATTTTTTTCGCCACGTCCAATTTTTCTTTCGATACTTTTTTATAGCCCAATTTTGTCGCCAAAGCTTCAGCATCCTTCTTTTGTTCGATGTACCAAGGCGAATTCCTGAAGGAACCATAAAATTTTCCATATTGCCCTGAAAAATCCTCGTGATGCAAATGCAACCAATCGTAAAGTATGAGTTGGTCGCTCAAAACTTCTTCATCGTAAATGGGTGTAAACGGAATTTCGGCATACGTCAAAACTAGGGTAACAGCATCGTCCCAAGGTTGTTTGCCTTTAGGTGTATAAACGGCAATTTTGGGGGCTTTTTCAAGTGCTACCGCTTCCATATTTTGAGAAGGACTGGATATTAATTCCAGAGTTTGATTCGTTTCGGAATCACTCAACACTTCAAAACTAACTCCTCGAATTTGACATTCTTTCCTGATTTCAGGTGCATCGGGAAACAAAAAGGAACCGCCCCGATAATTAAGCAACCAACTGGCTTTGTATTTTTTTTCGATACACCAATAAGTAATTCCGTAAGCTTTTAGATGATTTTGTTGCATAGTTTCGTCCATTGGCAACAAAATAAAGGAAGCTTTTGCCGTAAAGGAAATCATGATTAAAACTATAAGGAACACCTTTTTCAAAGTCATTTTAATGATTTTATGTCAAATATACAAGTTTTTATTTGACATAAAAATTAAAAAAAAAATTCGCTTCTTAAAGCAAATTTTCAATATATTTTTAAAACGGCATATCACTATCATCCTCTTCCTCATTCAAATTACTACCAAAAGCATCGTTTGCCGAAGGTAGATGCTTGGCCTGAAAAGGATTATCGTCGTGGTTCATTTTGGATGGCAAATCATCGAAACTTCCTCCATAATCTTCGAGATTGTCAAATTTACCCAAATGTCCAATAAACTTCAATCGGATGTTTTCGAGTGAACCATTACGATGCTTGGCAATGATAAATTCAGCTTGACCAGCTGATGGAGTTTGTTCATCATCATCCCATTCGTCGATTTTATAATATTCTGGTCTGTAAATAAATGACACAATATCAGCATCCTGCTCAATTGCACCCGATTCCCGAAGGTCGGACAGCAAGGGTCTTTTACTGGATCCACGTGTTTCCACAGCACGAGATAATTGTGATAAGGCTATTACTGGAATCGCCAACTCTTTGGCCAAGGCTTTTAAATTTCGAGAAATAGTAGAGATTTCCTGCTCCCTGTTTCCTCCTCCTTTTCCGTTCCCACCAGCAGTCATCAATTGCAAATAATCGACAATGATGAGTTTTATTCCGTGTTGCGAAGCCAAACGTCTCGCTTTTGCCCTCAAATCAAAAATGGAAAGTGAAGGTGAATCGTCAATAAAAAGCGGTGCTTTTTCCAAATCTTTGACTTTCACGCTTAACTGTTCCCATTCGTGTTTTTCCAATTTTCCGGTTCTCAGTTTCTCCGATGACAAACCAGTTTCAGAAGAAATTAATCTTGTAATCAATTGAATGGAAGACATTTCCAGCGAAAATAACGCGACTGGTTTTCCAAAATCAATGGCGATATTTCGTGCCATAGATAGTACGAATGCGGTTTTACCCATCCCCGGTCTGGCGGCAATGATAATCAAATCGCTGGGTTGCCAACCTGAAGTTATTTTGTCTAATTTATCGAAACCGGTGGCGATTCCGCTCAATCCTTCTTGTTTGGCGATTTCCTCAATTCGTTTTTTGGCCTGCAAAACTAAACTTTGGGCAGTTTCGGAACTACGTTTTATATTTCCTTGGGTAACTTCATACAATTTCGATTCAGCTTTATCAAGCAAATCAAAAACATCCGTGGTTTCGTCATAGGATTCTTCAATAATATCCGTGGAAATCCGAATCAAACTACGTTGAATATATTTTTGAAGAATGATTCTGGAGTGAAATTCGATGTGTGCCGAAGAAGAAATTTTTTGGGTAAGCTGAATCAGGTAAAAATCGCCACCAGCCAAGTCTAATTTCGCGTTTTTGCGCAACTGTGCCGAAACGGTTAATAAGTCAATCGGCTGAGTATCTGTAAACAGCTGAACAATGGCTTCAAAAATATATTTGTGTCCTTCTTTGTAAAAAGCATCGGGTTGCAAAATGTCGATTACCTCATCAACTCCTTTTTTGTCAATCATCATCGCGCCAAGCACAGCTTCCTCTAAGTCGAGAACCTGTGGAGGCAATTTCCCTTTTTCAAGGTTGATGATAGTGGTTTTATCTATTCGAATTGGGTTTATGTTCCTAACGTTTTCCATAGAGCGAATGTAACAAAAATTAAAAAAATATTACTATAGACTTATTACAAAAAATTGTTAATAAACAATCTTTTTTTGTTCATAAGCCAAAAAAAATCCGAAGCTATAAGGCTTCGGATTAAATAAAATATTATAAGATTTTACTCCTTGAATTCACCCATTTTACTGTATTTATCCATTCTCTGGGCAACTAATTCCTGTGTTGATAAGTCTTTCAATTCATTGAATCCTTTCATGATATATTGCTCCACTGTTTTGAAAGTGGTTTCTCTATCATAATGCGCACCACCAAGAGGTTCCGGGATAATATCGTCAATCAATTTTTGCTTTTTCATATCGGAAGAAGTCAACTTCAAGGCTTCGGCAGCTTGTTCTTTATAATCCCAACTTTTCCAAAGAATAGAAGAACAAGATTCTGGAGAAATCACCGAATACCAAGTGTTTTCCATCATATAAACTCGATCCCCAACTCCTATTCCCAATGCGCCACCCGAAGCACCTTCACCAACAATGACAACAATAATCGGCACTTTTAACCGAATCATTTCGATGATGTTTCTGGCAATGGCTTCTCCTTGTCCTCTTTCTTCGGCTTCAACTCCAGGAAATGCTCCCGGTGTGTCCACTAATGATAAGACAGGAATGCCAAATTTCTCGGCCATTTTCATCAATCGCAAGGCTTTCCGGTAACCTTCCGGATTTGCCATTCCGAAATTTCTATATTGACGGGTTTTAGTATTATATCCTTTTTGTTGGCCAATTATCATAAAAGATTGTCCGTCAATTTTTCCCAAACCACCTATCATCGCTTTGTCGTCCTTGAAGCCTCTGTCTCCGTGGAGTTCAAGAAAACTATCCCCGCAAAGGGCTTTTATATGATCTAAAGTATAGGGCCTTCTGGGATGCCTTGAGAGTTGTACGCGTTGCCAAGCGGTAAGGTTTTTGTAAATATGCCGTTTCGTTTCTTCGAGTTTCTTCTTGATTTGTTTACAAGTATCCGTTACGTCAACGTCTGATTCCTGTCCAATAACAAAGCATTTATCTAACTGGTCTTCAAGTTCTTTTATTGGAAGTTCAAAATCTAAATATTCCATGGGGTCTGTGCAATTAATTTTTTATTTGGAGAACAAAGATAAAATTTAAT